>NZ_JBFRPB010000023.1:0-51240 GCF_041471785.1 Vibrio sp. 10N.261.51.C6
CTATTGGGGGTCAGTTCATAGTCATTTGTGGCTCTTTTAGTTCTTGGCTCTTAGTTATTAGTCTAGGTGCTCGGTTCTAGTTATTAGCGGGTATGAGCTTATGCGTTCAATTCGTGCTGAATAACGTAGTCTAAAGCACCAACAACAGCAGCAACTTGAGCATCATTACACTCTTCGTCTGTTACTTTGTCACTGTCTGGGTAAACCTCTGTGGTTGTACCGTACTTACAGTCAGTCACGCCGCCACATAAGCCAAGCTTCTTCATTGGGTAGTTGATCACGCCGTGTTGAGTGACGTCTGAACCAATGATCTTGCCTTCGTCATCCGCAGGCGCAATGTGGGTTACTTTTTCAACTGAAGCGATGACAGCAGCTTGGAATTCAGGTTGTGGGTTTTCAGTATCGCCAACAGTGTAGAAACCGTCTGGGATCATACCTTCGATGTACTCAATGCCATCACGAGCTGCGAGTGCAGGTCGGAATTCAGTTTCATCAGAGTCAGTCGTCTCATGCAGGTCAACGTGAACCAATACTTCTGGCAGAGACGCTACTAGAGCTCGTAGGTTTGCTGATTCTTCTGCTGGCGTACCGTCGTAGAAAGAGCGGTTTGGATCAACAGCATTTGGATTCCAGCGGTTGATCACTTCGTATCCCCAAGGGCTCACACAAGGTGCGACAACAATGTTGAAGTGCGCCGTGTATTTTTCTGCTTGAGTCGCAGCGAATTTGATCGCGCCATGCACGCCACTGGTTTCGTAACCGTGAACACCACCTGTTACCAGAATCGTCGGCTTTGACTCGTCCCAGTTTTTGCTCTTGATAGCGAAGAGTGGGAAGCGAGCTTCGTCGTAGCTCAGTGCGCCGTATTGTTCGATGTCAAAGCGGTCTGCCAGTGCTTTAATCTTTGGTACAACTTCTTGCTGGTATTCACGCTTAACCGTTCGTTGAGCTAACCATGCTTCACGTTCTGCTTCTTGCCATCTTTGTCCTGGCTTACCAATTGGGTAGGAGTATTCACTTTTCATCTATACTTCTTCTTTTATGTTCGCGAAAGATGAGGACAGACTAGTCCTGTCTAGCTGAGACGGCAATAGAAAACACAACTTGTGACTCTATTTTTTACAGACTCATAACTTTGACGAGTGAATTGATGGTGTTACATTTTATCAATTGTTTAATCCCTTAAAAGAGACCATAAAATGGCTGGAGCAAGTTTATTAACGCTACTGGATGACATTGCAACCGTATTGGATGATGTCGCACTGATGTCTAAGGTCGCAGCGAAAAAAACAGCTGGTGTGTTGGGGGATGATTTAGCGCTGAATGCCCAGCAGGTATCCGGTGTTTCTGCTGAGCGAGAAATCCCAGTGGTATGGGCGGTTGCCAAAGGCTCATTTAAAAACAAGCTGATTTTGGTGCCCGCGGCATTATTGATCAGTGCCTTTATTCCTTGGCTGATCATGCCTTTGCTTTTGATTGGTGGTCTGTTTCTTTGTTTTGAGGGCGCAGAGAAAATCTTAGAGAAGCTCTTTCCTCATGCTCATCATGATGATGAAAAGGGGGAAGATACGAGTACTGGTGAATCCATAGAGGAATACGAGAAGAGAAAGGTCGCTGGCGCGATTCGTACCGACTTCATCTTATCGGCGGAAATCATCGTGATAGCACTGGGTACTGTGACGGGTACAAGTATCGTGACTCAGATTCTTGTGGTGAGTTTGATAGCGGTTGTGATGACGATTGGTGTTTATGGCTTAGTGGCAGGGATCGTTAAGCTGGATGATTTAGGTTTCTATCTCCAACGCACATCAAATGGGAGTGCCATTAAAACCCGATTGGGTAATGGGTTAGTCGCATTTGCACCAAATCTAATGAAGATGCTTGCGGTTGTCGGCACGGCTGCGATGTTCTTGGTTGGCGGCGGTATTGTGGTACACAACGTTCCAGCAATTCATCACTTAATTGAACCGATTATTATGGACTTCAGTGGACATACGATTGCGACTGCGGTGGTACCAACGCTATTAAATGGTGTGATTGGGGTTTTATCTGGATTGATTGTCGTTGCTATTTGGACTGCTATCGGAAAAATTCGCGGTAAGTAATCGTTAAATTACTGCTGGGAATAAGACAGTCTTTCATCGAAACAAAAAAGGGTCACCATAATTACTATGGTGACCCTTTTCGCTAAATGGAGGGTGTTTATTTAACAGCCCAAGTGCTTATTTTACAGACCAAGCAATCGCCTCGCCGCCACGGATTGGCACAACAATGTCTGAACCGAAAGGCATTGTCTCAGATACATTCCACTCTTCTTTTACTAGAGTGATGGTGTCTGTGTTACGTGGGATACCGTAGAAGTCAGGGCCATTGTGGCTCGCGAAACCTTCTAGGTTCTCAAGCTTACCTTCTAGCTCGAATACTTCTGTGTACAGCTCTACTGCAGCGTGCGCAGTGTAAGAACCCGCACAACCACATGCTGATTCTTTAGCGCCTTTCGCGTGTGGTGCTGAGTCTGTACCCAAGAAGAACTTCTTGCTGCCGCTTGTTGCCGCTTCGATAAGCGCTAATTGGTGAGTGTTACGTTTAAGGATTGGTAAGCAGTAGAAGTGTGGCTTAATGCCGCCAACCAACATGTGGTTGCGGTTGTAAAGCAGGTGGTGAGCGGTGATAGTCGCAGCAACGTTGTCGTTCGCGTTCTTCACGAAAGTCGCAGCATCTGCAGTTGTGATGTGCTCTAGAACAATCTTCAGGTTAGGGAAGTCGTTCACAATCGGTGCAAGTACTGTGTCCAGGAACTGCTTCTCACGGTCAAAGATATCAACATCGTGAGTCGTTACTTCACCGTGTACCAAAAGTAGCATGCCAACTTCCTGCATTGCTTCTAGTACGTGGTAGATGTTCTTAGCAGAAGTTACGCCTGAATCAGAGTTTGTTGTTGCGCCAGCAGGGTATAGCTTCGCTGCTACAACAGCGCCAGATTCTTTTGCTTTACGAATTTCATCAGGTGTTGTGTTGTCTGTTAGGTAAAGTGCCATCAGAGGCTGGAATTGTTCACTTGGCTGCTCTGCCATGATGCGTTCACGGTAAGCAAGAGCCATTTCGGTATCGGTTACCGGTGGGATGGTATTTGGCATGATTAACGCTCGACCATTGTAACGACTGATATCGCGAACTGTATCTTTTAATACTTCGCCATCGCGTAGATGAACGTGCCAGTCGTCAGGACGAGTAATCGTAAGTTGTGTCATTGAAGGCTCCCACCATTTGAAGTGTTATGTAGTTGGAGCCTAAACTCAGCGAAATCTGTGAAAGCAATCGCTTACGTTTAGGCGACAGGATGATAGTGGAAAAGTACTTTCATTTCATCCTATTTTTAACTCTTCATGGCTAGGAGCTTGTTTTTATGGATATTTTATTCGGTATCTATTTGTTAATAAGGGTTAGCGGGTGGCTACCCACAGACCATGGATCATTCCTGGAACCCAGAAGAAGAAAGTAAGAATGATATTAATCACCAAATCTTTACCTGCGCCACGAGCGAAGAACACGCCAACAGGCGGAAGCAGTACACATAAGATGATAATGACGAGTTTGTTCATGATAAATCCTTTTTATTCAATGAAGGTTCAATGCGATAACCGTGTTTAAATTATAGAACGTATGGCGAAAGCTAATGCATTGGTGTCTTTATGTATATAAGACAGTCGTTTAAACATCTCAAGATATTAGCTTAGTATCAAGTGTTTAATGCCTGCCAGTTTATCTATTTATAACCATTTGTTAGCATTGGGACAAACAACAAAACATTGGAATCGTTATGTCGCAGTCACCTATAGATCGAAAGGCTTCAGAGCAAGCTCCTTCCTTATCTCAAATCAACGTGTTTCCGGTTAAATCAGTAGGTGGAATTGCACTCTCTTCTGCTTGGGTCGAAAAACAGGGCCTTACCTTCGACAGACGTTTTATGTTGGCCTTGGCTGACGGCTCAATGGTGACGGCGCGTAAGTACCCTAAAATGGTCAAGGTGTCTTCTAGCTTGCAGCCAGACGGTTTGATTTTTACTTACGAAGGCAAAGAACCGCTGCGCCTAAAATATGCAAACTTCAAGATGCAAGAAGCGCCTGCAACAGTGTGGAAAGATAGCTTCACTGCCTATACCACCAACGACGAGGCGGATGATTGGTTTAGCGATGTGCTTGGTGTTCGCGTAGAACTTCTGTTCTGTGGTGAGCAATCTAATCGTGTTCGAGAAAAGCTTGGTCAGAATGTCAGTTTCGCCGATGGTTACCCGATGTTAATCATCAGCCAAGCTTCGCTTGATGAGTTGAATCGCCGTAGTCCTGAAACGCATTCCATGGATCAGTTCCGCACCAATTTTGTCGTCTCAAACACTGAAGCGTTTGCTGAAGATGGTTGGAAGCGCATTCGAATTGGTGAGGTTGAATTCGAAGCGGTGAAGCCTTGTGAGCGCTGTATCCTAACGACAGTCGATGTTGAGAGCGGCGAATTCAGAGCAACAAAAGAGCCACTCAATACCTTTTCTACGTTCAGAGCTAATGAACGTGGTGGCGTTTTCTTTGGTCAGAACCTAGTCGCGAAAAATGAAGGCTTGGTTAGAGCAGGTGATGTGGTTGAAGTACTCGAAACCAAAGAAAAAGAGCACTACGAAGACACTTGGGTAGAATCACTGCACTTAACTTGCGTCGAGCGTGAAGAGATTGCTCGCGACTTCACAACCTTTTGGCTAGAGCCAGCGAAAGAGAACCATTCATTACCAAGCTATCAGCCAGGGCAACATTTACCGATTGAGATGGTGATTGATGGCGAGAAGTTTTCTCGTCGTTACACGTTATCTTCTAGCCCTTCACGAGCGGGTCGTTTAGCGATTTCAGTGAAGCGAGTGGACGATGGCCAGATCTCTAATTGGTTGAATGATCATTTCCAAGTGGGCGATACGCTAGTTGCTCAAAACCCAGATGGTGCGTTCTACTTAGAAGCGAATCCAACTCACCCATTACTGCTGTTGTCTGCAGGCAGCGGCATTACCCCTATGTTGTCGATGCTTCGTTACTTGGCAGACCATGGTCAAATTGATGATGTGGTGTTCTATCACCAATGCAGCAGTGAAGAAGATATCCCTTATCAAGCTGAGATTGATAAGATCGCTCGCGAACATGCTGGTCTAAGTGTGATTTATTCACTAAGCCAACCAACGAAAGAGTGGGATGGTTTGTCAGGTCGTTTGAGTGTGTCTCATGTCGCCAAAATTGAGGACCTTCATAAGCGCCAAGCATTCGTGTGTGGCCCTGACGGCTTTATGGATAATGCTAAGAAATTGCTGATTCAAATGGGACTGAACCCTCAGCATTACCACCAAGAAGCATTTGGTGTTGCTCAGTCGACTGAAGAAGCTGTGAAACAACTGCAGTTGAGTGTCAACGGCTACCTATTCGAAGGTAATAACCAATCAACACTACTAGAGCAAGCTGAGTCGGCATGCGTGTCTATCGCATCAAGCTGTCGCGCGGGTTTCTGTGGTGCTTGTAAAGTGACCCTTGAGTCTGGGCAAGTTCATCAACCTGATGTACCGGCGTTGCAAGAGCATGAACGCAACATGGGGCAAATACTGGCGTGTTGCAGTGTGCCTCAAACTGATATCGAAGTTGTAGACTAACTCGGTAGGTCGGAAGGCCAGAAAGAAAAGCACATTGAATAGAAAAGGCCGGAAGTTCACTGAAATGAACTTCCGGCCTTTTTGATTCTAAGATTAATTCAAACAATTAATCGTAGATCGTTGGGATCGGTTGACGCTTGTGCTGTGTTGCTTTGTAGATGCCTACTAAGCGGTCTGACACGTCTTGAGGGACTTCTTTACCTTCAAGGAAATCATCGATTTGGTCGTAAGAAAGGTTCAATGCTGCTTCGTCGGCTTTCTGTGGGTCAAGCTCTTCTAGGTCGGCAGTAGGCACTTTCTTAACCAATAGCTCTGGCGCACCCAGCGTTGCTGCAAGTTCACGAACTTGACGCTTGTTCAGGCCAAACAAAGGCGCTAAATCACATGCACCGTCACCGTGTTTGGTGTAGAAGCCAGTGATGTTTTCTGCTGAGTGGTCAGTACCAATCACAAGACCACCAACGTAACCCGCAATTTCGTATTGCGCGATCATGCGAGCGCGAGCTTTCACATTACCTTTAACAAAGTCGATTTTTGCTGAGTCTGTTGGTAGTAAACCTGTACCTTCAAGTGCAACGTGAGATGCTGCGTGAAGCCCATCAACACCCGCTTTGATGTTTACAGAAACAGATTGAGAAGGCTGGATGAAAGAGAGAGCAAGTTGTGCTTCATCTTCATCTTTTTGTTCGCCGTAAGGTAGGCGAACCGCAATGAATTGGTAGTCGTTGCTGCCAGAGTTTTCATTCAGGCTATCCACGGCCATTTGTGCCAAGCGGCCACAGGTCGTTGAGTCTACACCGCCACTGATACCAAGGATCAGAGACTTGCAGCCTGACTGCTGAAGTTTCGTTTTAATAAAGTCCACACGACGAGTCACTTCGAAGTGAGGGTCAATTGAAGGTAGTACGCGCATTTCGTCACGAATTAACTGTTCCATTCGTATTCCTTTCCTGCAAGCAAATTAAAAATCTAGTGTTATCATACCTAAATCATCCGATTTAAAAACCTCTTTGCACAAGCTTAGAAAGAGAAGGCAGTAATAAACAATGGAAAAAATAGCCATTTTCGGTAGTGCGTTTAATCCACCGAGCCTAGGGCATAAAAGTGTGATTGATTCGTTGGCTCACTTTGACAAAATTCTACTCGTTCCAAGTATTGCCCATGCTTGGGGAAAAGAGATGCTAGACTTTGATACGAGATGTCAGTTAGTTAATGCATTTATCAGTGATCTTTCACTGGATCAAGTTGAGCTTTCGTTGATCGAAAAGAGCTTATTTACACCCGGCGAAAGCGTGACGACTTTTGCTGTACTCAGTGAACTGCAAAAGTTACATCGTGACGCTGAACTGACGTTTGTTATTGGCCCAGATAACTTCTTTAAGTTCTCATCTTTCTATAAATCAGATGAGATTACCGAGCAGTGGTCTGTAATGGCTTGCCCTGAAAAAGTGAAAATTCGCAGCACAGACATACGTAATGCACTGATAAGTGGAAGCGATGTTGCAAAACTGAGTACAAAGTCAGTTACAAAGATGTTGCAAGATAGTGGACTGTATCAGATAATGTGAGTTCACTAATCAAGAGGTCAGAGGACTATGCTAAAGAGCGCGATACCAGCGACGTTGATCATGGCAGCATGTAGTATGCCTGCGTATGCTGAGTGTGATTTTTTTAGCTTAGATTCAATCATGCTGACTTCTGATGAAGATGACAATTGTCTAGATTTCTCGACCAGCATTGAGTCTTTTGGCCAACGTATGATGGAAATCAGTGGGCTGAGCGATGATGAACCGGAAAGCACACCGGACTATTGGTCTGACTGGGTTCTTCAAACCAAAGACTCGCCATTGCTGACACAAAGCATTGAGTCAAACTATGTTGGCTTGGGTATGTGGTTTCCAGAAGACCTTGAAGATGAGCAGTATGATATGTCGACTGAAGAGTGGTTGATGAATCATGGTCTTCAACTCAGCATCGGTTTTGGCGAGAAAGTCGAAGGGCAGCCGCGTATGCGCTTTGATTATCGTTGGCACGACTCACGTGACGCCGACCTAATGATGCAGGTTGAGTTGCCATTTTAGACAGGCAGATACACAGATAGATTGCTATCTACGTCTAAATAGTAAGAATTAAAAAAGCCGCAAAAACTCAGTTTTTGCGGCTTTTTAGTATCTGGCTTGCTAGTTTAAATACCAACACTCACTTACTGCCAAGCTATAGATCTTCACCAAAAACAAGCATACACAGTTGTTCGAACTCTTCTTCTTTACCTGAGAACAGGTCATCAATCACAAGTGAACGTTTCTGGCCTGACTGCATGCGTTTCTTCGCTTCTCGCATCACCATCACCAGAGTGTGCTCTTGTGGCAGGTTTGAATCATCAATGTTCCATTGATTGAATCGCTGAGAAAGAGCACTTTCGCAAAGCAGTGGTTTAAACGACAACACTTCTTGCTTCAATACAGAAAGCATATCTTTAAACGCTTGTTCCGTATTATTGGCATTGGAAGCGCGAGCTTTGGTTTGTTCTAACTTTTCTAGTAGCGCCGAAGAGAGGTTAGTTTGCGTAATGTAACCCGCTTGTCTTGGGAATGAATCCGTCAAACGAACAGAAAAATCGACGCGGTTAACCTGAGTGTTTGGAAAGTAGGTCAGTGACGTTAGGCAGTCGTATGGAATCCAGACGCTTTGTCCTGGTTCAACGGCATACTCTTGTTTGCCTAACTTAATCAAAACCAAGCCACTTTGAACCGATACAAGGCTATGTTTAAGTACTTTCTTGCGTGGTGTGATCACCAAGTGTGAAAAGTAAGCCGATGTATATTCAATAGCGAAGTTCATAGATAGTACCTTAATTTTGGGGCGTCAAGATTACCGTTAATCTTAAAGAATGCCAACAATAACAGGGGATTTTCAATGTTTCTGGTCTGACCTTGTCAAAAGTATGGGCTCTGTAGCTGCGAGAAGTCAAAACAACGCGTAGAATGAGCCAGCTTTTTATTATATGAATTAAAAAATGACCTCTCCAACCGATCCATATGTTGATATTCGTCCTTACGGCGATGATGAAATTCCAGCGGCACTAAACCGTCTTATTAATGATGAAGAATTTATCAGTGCAATCTTGCACTACCGTTTTTCAAACCATGCGTCTTGGTTCAAAGCATTAATGAGCCCGATTTTGCGTGTGTACTTAAAAATGAAGTGGAGCAAGCTGACTAGCGTTGAGTCCATTCAGATTGAAGTGAAAAAGTACTTACGCGACACGTTAGCGAAAACCACCAACGGTGTGACGTACACTGGTGTCGAGTCACTGGATGCGAACCAAGCTTATCTGTTTGTATCAAACCATCGTGACATTGCTATGGATCCTGCGTTGGTAAATTACGCTCTGCATCAAAATAATCATCAGACTTGTCGTATCGCTATTGGTGACAACCTGTTGAAGAAGCCATGTGCGACTGAATTGATGCGTTTAAACAAGAGCTTCATCGTAAAGCGTTCTTTGAAAGGACCGCGTGAGATGATGAAAGCGCTAGGGCAGTTGTCTTCTTACATTAAGCACTCTCTAGAAACAGGCAACTCAATCTGGATCGCTCAAAAGGAAGGTCGTGCGAAAGACGGTAACGATTTTACTGAGCCAGCAATTTTGAAAATGTTCCACGTTGAAGGACGTAAGCAAAAAATTGCTTTCCCTGAATACGTGAAGTCATTGAAGATTGTTCCTGTGGCTATTTCTTATGAGAACGACCCATGTGACACGGCTAAAGCGATAGAGCTTTTCGAAAAAGACGTAAACGGCAGTTACGAAAAGGGTGAGTTTGAAGATATCGAAAGTATCATTCAAGGCATCATCGGTAATAAAGGACGCGTTCACGTTGGTTTCGGTCAGGTTATCGATCAAGATTTTGATACCCCTGAAGCGCTTGCTGAAGAGATCGATCGTCAGATCCACGATAACTACAAACTGTTCCCAGTAAACTTGCTGGCAGCTGAAAAAGAAGATGAGTCGATTACAGCGACTGTTAAGCAAGAATTTGAAGCTAAACTGTCGAGCCTGCCACAGGGTGCGCGTCAGTACTTGATCGATAGCTACGCGAACCCAGTGAAGAACATTGGTTAACGAGTGTTAGCTTGCTAGTTGATTAGCAACTTGATTGAATTGAAAAAGGAGCCTTGGGCTCCTTTTTTTGTTTCTGAATCGCTACTTGCTGCTGTGACCGAGTATTAACGTATTAGAGCAATAGAGCAATAGAGCAATAGAGCTTTAGCCTGAATTAGCGAGCGACTGCGCCACCGAGCTCTAGATTGGTTGGCCATGTGGTTACAGTGTTGCCGCCCAGATAGATGTTGCCTTTGACTGTCATGGTCTCGGGGAATGTTGTAATCCCAGAACCGCCTATATATAAGTCGCCATCAACCACGATCCCGTTGGGTAGCTCAGTCAAAGGAGTGCGGATCACGCTCAGATCGCCTTTCACTCTAAAGCCATTCGGTAGCCTTTCCAGTGGAGTGTCGGTGAGGTTGATAAAGCCGCCCACTCTTACACCTCTTGGCCAACTGGTGATTTGGCTGCCAATCAAGTCGACGTAACCTTTTATCTTAACCCCGCTCGGGACTCGAGCGAGTTGGCTGTTAGAGCCTTTTAGGCTGCCGTTCACTTCTAACCCTTTGGGCAGGCGTGTGATCGCAGTATTCTCTATATTGAGATTACCATCTACCACCAAGCCCGTTGGAAGTGATGTATAAGGCTTATTTCGTAGATATAAGTTTCCGTAATTATCGAGATGGTTCAATATTTGATAGTGATCGAGTGGTTCAGCACTGACATTTGTTATGGTTAAGGAACCAATAATAAGTGCAATTATTCTGAGCATAACAGGCTTCTTATTACGATAGACGCTTACACTATAATGGAAAAATTAATCTCGCATAGTGTTTTACCCATTTGGCGGTAGATTAACGAGGAATGGAGCAAAGATGATAGGTAAATTAATGATTAGAGTAAATATACGAATTATTAAGGTCTTTCTGATAGCCGCTTCAGTGTTTGGCTCAATGTCTGCGAGTGCCAACAAAGTAATTTCAACGCCCGGTAAAGCTGCGGTGGTGGTGACACAAGGCGGTCAACAGCAACGAGTTTGTTATTACGATGGCAAGGCTTATAGCATTGGGGCAGTGTTAGAGGTGGGGGGCGTAGTGATTCAGTGCGCTGCAGAAAACGATTTTGAGCAAAATGGGTCACTGGCTTGGGTTCAATTAAAAAAAGACGAGTAATTCACTCGTCTTTTAATAAGCATATAAATGCTTATATTAACGCGCTAGAGAGCGAGTCTTAAGTTCAAAAATAATCTTCTCAGCGCTAACTTCAAATTTAAAGCGAGCGTGCAACTCTGTGCTTTCTTCAGTCATCTCTGATGCTTCGAACTCAACGTTGCTAGACACTTGTTTAGCAAGTTCAACATACTTAGCAAACTCAGCTTCAATCAGTGCTTTTGAGTTTCCGTAAACCGTTACTTCAGCAACATCGTCGCCTTCTTTAATGATGAACCCGATTTCGCCTGCACAGCCGCAAGCCTCACATACATCGTTGTTACCAATATCTTGGCTCATAAATAATCCTCTTACAAAGTCTGAGGTTATTCTAACGAGCAATTTGAACTGTATCTACAAAAATTAAAACCTTTGAACTAATTTATACTGGTATGCTATGTTGTTTGTTAAGGTGTTTAATGAATATCTACATTCGCGCCGATAAATATGTATGTGATTTACCTCACGTTTTGTTGAAAAGGAATGTTATTAATTTGTCAGAATATCATTCACTTAGTTGCGCCAGAAATGATTTTATAAGACTATCTATCGCTTGATAAGTATTTATACAATGAATTTTTCGTTGGGTATTTCATATTCGAAGTCGTTATTTAAACTTATCGACTTAGGATTGTAAGGTGATTTTCGAAGAATAATTAGACAAAGTGTCCAAAGAGGCATCACTGTAAAATTGTTCGTACATAGTATTTGTGTGAATTTAGTTATAAATACTTGCGAAAAAATACCTTGCTCACATAATGCTGATAACGATTTTCATTCTGACTTCATTTGATTGAGTTAGATGGATTTACAAAGAGAAGAGCCTGAATATGCCAAAGCGTAGTAAAGAAGATACAGAAATCACGATCCAGAAAATCATGGATGCCGTTGTAGACCAGCTACTAAGATTGGGTTACGACAAGATGTCATACACGACGTTGAGTCAACAAACGGGTGTTTCTCGTACAGGTATAAGTCATCACTTTCCAAAGAAAACGGATTTTACTGCTGCTCTAGACGGTCGTATTTTCAAGATGTTCATGGAACACATTGACTTCGAAAATGGCCTTGACGCATTTTCAGCTAGCTGGGTTGCAGCACTTGAAGACGCTGAGTTCCTAGCAATTTTACGTTTACTTTTCCATCATATCGTTACTGCTGAGAGCGCTCATGAGTTCGCTGCAAACGGTATTGACCGTCTATACAAGCTGACTGAAACTCAGTTTGGTGATACTAGCGGTAAAGAACTAGAGTGGTTGATTGGTAAGTCATTGATTCGCATGAGTCAGTAATCAACACTCGATAAAAGAAGCTCCTACGGGGGCTTTTTTTGTGCCTGCTGTTTCACTTTTTGTGCGTTTTTCTCTTCAGTGTTAAAAGCTAAGTAACCCTAACAAGTAGAGTTCATTTCTAGAGCCTCAAATGCTCAAGGTGAGTCGTTTTGGTGCTTGCTGTTGTGGTTATTAATAAAATTGAGTTTAAGCCGAGAGAGTGGCTGTGAGCCAATAAAAAGCCCCGAACAAATCGAGGCTTAGGATTACGTCATTGTTATCAAGAACGAATACTCAAAACGAGTCGCTCCTTAATCGGACTTATTGTGCGGGGTGAACCTGAGGGAAGCTCATGGTTGGGTGTTTTTCTACGATACTTTTGTAACCATACACATCTTCTATCATCGAAGGTTTCAGTGCATCCCAAGGCTTGCCATCACACACCAAATTGCCATCTTTCAATACCACCAATCGATCGGAATACTGCGCGGCTAAGTTGAGATCATGCAAAACCACGATAACCGCGGCATTGTGGTTATCGGCTAATTCTCTCGCAATCTTTAAGGTGTTGTGCTGGTGGGCAAGATCCAGTGCAGAGGTTGGTTCATCAAGCATCAAAATACATTGGTCACCAGAGTGGTGAAGCTGAGTTAATACTCGAGCCAAGTGCACTCGCTGCTTTTCACCGCCTGATAGTGAAGGGTAAAGCCTTTCACTCAGGTGAGTCACATCAGCAACATCCATTTTTTGGCTAGCAATGCTAGTTAGTTTTTTGTTGGATTCTTGCAGAGGAATCCCACCAAGCTCGACAACTTCATGTGCCAAGAATGGGAAGGTCAATGTGCTGTGTTGAGGAAGCATAGCAAGGTGCTTCGCTAACTTTTGAGAAGGCCACTTGTCTTTGGTGTGTCCAAAATATTGGATATCGCCGTTGCTTGATATCTCTTGGCACAAGGCTTTAAGTAACGTGCTTTTCCCTGCGCCATTTGGCCCAAGCAGTGTGGTTACCTTTCCAGCCTCAATCTCAATAGAAACGCCATCTAATATCACTTTGCTGCCGAACTTCACTTCGATATCGGTCGCTTTTAACGCTGAAGGAAACATTAAAGGATTCTCCCTTTCTGTTGAAATAGTAGATACAAGAAGAAGGGGGCACCGATAATCGCAGTGACAATACCTACAGGTAGCTCTGCCGGAGCAAGTACCACACGTGAGAACATGTCTGCGGCGGTTAGCAGTAGTGCGCCTAGTACCGCTGATAGTGGCAACAGAACTCGGTGGTCCGGGCCTGCTAACATGCGACCTAAATGTGGGATAACCAATCCAATAAAACCAATCATGCCAGACAGGCTAACCGTGATACCAACGCCCGCAGCCGTCAGTAGAATCAGCTTTCGTTTAAGCTTTTGAACTGGGATACCAAGGTGTTGTGCTTCTGACTCGCCCAGTAATAGAGCATTTAGAGACATCGCTTGGCGGTAGAAAACAACAAACAATCCAACGAGCGTGACAGCAGCCAGCAAAATGCCTGACCACTTAGCGCCTGCCAATGAACCCATTGACCACAACGAAAGATCACGCAGCATTTGGTCATCAGCGATGAAGTTCAAGAACCCAATACCAGCCCCAGAGAGCGCACTGATCGCCACACCCGCCAACAACATGATGGTTACTGAGGTTCCGAATTTACCCGTGCCCAGTTTATAGACCAAGAGTGTGGTTAAAGCGCCACCTAAAAAGGCAAACACAGGAACCGCAGCAAAGTTCATGAAAGCAGGGTATTGAAGCGATAGCTCAGAGAACAAAACGATAGCCAGTGCAGCACCTAATGCTGCGCCCGCAGACACACCTATGATGCCAGGTTCTGCAAGTGGGTTTCGAAACAAACCCTGCATCACTGCACCACACAAGGCGAGGATCGCACCAATCAGCATGCACAAGATGGTTCTAGGTAAGCGGATCTCTTGAATCACTAAGTTGATGTGAGGTGCTAAGTCATTGTTTGGTTTAATTAAGCTTGTGGCGCTGTCCGCTAAGCTAATGTTCATTGGCCCAACAGTGATCGAGTACAGCGCGACAAAAGCTAGGGTTGCACCTAGAGCTAACATCGACGTTTTCAGTGGGACGGAGCGTAACAACATAAAGGGCCTCAATATCTATCGCTAACTTCGACCTCCTTCAACAACAGCGTGAGTCAGTTGGTGAGGGAAGCGAATTAGCGATAGCAGAAATAGGGTGGTTGAGTTATAGCGGGTAGATAAGTGCGTTTAGACGCTTTGCTTCAGAGAGGCTTTCTAGGCCAAGCCCGCCAACCAAAGCACTGCCATTTACGGTAATGATTTGCTTGTTCATACCTGCAGGCGTTGCCGCTAGCATAGGCAGTGATTTCAGGATGGCATCTGCGCCGCCCATTTTTTGATAACTACGGCCGCTTACTAAAATGACATCAGGTTGCATCTCAACGAGTGATTCCATTGAAAGTGGCTTGTAAGACGTTAAGCTCTGAGCGGCAGGGTTGATACCGCCAGCTAACTCGATGATTGCGTTTGGTGATGTTTCACCGCCAGCAACGTTGGCAGGGCGACCTTCATGCAGCAACAGGAATAGAACTTTCTTCGCTTCGTTGCTTGGTACTTGGTTCGCTTTCAGTGCTGCGATCTTTTGATTCACATCGGTTTTCACTTGCTGCGAGTGGTCTTCGGTATGGGTGATCTTTGCGATTTGGTCGATACGCTTTAATAGCCCTTCCACGTTTGCTTCAGTGTTAACAATCTCTACATCGACGCCTGCCGATTTTAATTGAGAGATAGCGTTGTCTGGTCCCATTTCATCCGAGCCAATCAATGTGGTTGGCTCTAGGGCGAGTAGACCTTCAGCAGACAGGTTTCGGTGATAACCAATCTTTGGCAGGTTTTCTCCTTGAGGGAAGTGGCTGGTCACATCAATCGCGACTAACTGCTCTTCGGCACCTAATGCCAAAACCAATTCAGTAACGGCACTACCAGCACTGATGATTCGAGGTTGTTCAGCGTCGTTGGCCATTGCGGGTGCGCTAAGTGCCAGGCTGATTGCAGCTAATGAAAGAAGAGGTGTCTTGGTCTTTAATTTATTGAGCACGTTTAAGTTGTTCATAATAAGTTCTTTATATTTTCTTTTTGTATCGCGAAGATACTCAGTGAGCAGTCCGTTCGCATTGTGAGTTCGAATCGATAGAGAGGCTTAGTCTGCTTGTTTAGTTTTATCAACCAGAAGCCAAACCTCGTGAAAATTGAGTGTCGCTCTAGCCATCGTCCGTGAGCAATTGAGTCGCTGGTATTCCGTTTTCTTGAAGGAATGAAAGCAACTTCACTAGGTTCTCCACGTTAGCGGCTTTATCTGCGCCAATGATGATCGGTTTTTTATCCGTTGAACCAGTCTCTTCTAACAGCGCAATCTTGAAGTTTTCCCAGTCGATGTATTCTTGGCCGTTAATTGCCCAGTAGGGTTCGCGGTCTAAAATATTGACGCTAATTGAATCCTTGTGGACTTCAGAAACGTTTTTAACATCCGAGCTTGGCAGCTCAACTTCTAGCGATTCCAGCTTTACCGATGCCGTAAGCAATAGAAAAACCATCACGATAAAAATGATGTCGAGCAGCGGTGTTAAGTCCGGCGCTAGGCTCTGTGTGTGAGATGAGTGGGGCGTTTTAATCATGCTTGGCTCACATCACCGATAGAGGTTTTGTTGACAGGCTTACCTTGAGTATCATCGGACTGATTGGTTTGAATCGACATGCCTTCTAGCCACACATTCACATAGTTCAATGTATGCTCCAGTTGAGCTAGCACTCGATCGGCCCATAACCCTAGTAGCTGCGCCCCTGAAATAGCAGGAAGCGCAATCATCAAACCTGCTGCTGTGGTTCGCATTGCTAATCCAAGACCGTCTGCCAAATCATTAGGCGTGATGCTGCCTGTTGTCGCGGCAACGCCTTTAAACATCTCAATAAGACCAAGTACCGTACCAAGCAAGCCGATGAGTGGGCTGATCACGCCGATCAAACCAAGCAGTCTTAAACCTGCATGAAGCTGGTGGCGTTTTTCTTGTAGCCAGATCCCAGCGGCATCTTCACGTAACCCTTTTGAGAAAGAGTGGTGAGCAAGCAACATTGACACGCCCTTGTACAAGAGCGGGCGTTTACCTGAAATCGACTGAGCAAGCGCTTCAATCTCTTTGCTGTTGGTTGGTGAAATTTGGTTAAGCTCACGACGAATGGCGCGTTTGCCAACACCAATGCTTAACATCACTTGGAAGATACGTTCAGCGATGATCATTGCTGTTAATGCAGAACAGATGAGAAGAGGCCAAGTCATTAAGCCAAGTTGATCTTGTAAGTAACTGATTTGTTGCATGATTAATCCAACCTAAAACGAACAGGTATTTGTACACGGTGAGCAATCGCTCGACCATTGACAGTGTGAGGTGAGAATTTCCATTGTTTAATGGCATCTAATGCGGCGTTATCGAGCATTAGCGCGCCTGATGAATTTACTAATGCTTGTTTAATTTGTTTGCCTTCAGCGTCTAGCCAGATCTCATAAGTCGCGACACCTTCAACGCCACGACGTCTTGCTTGGCGAGGGTAATTCGGTGGGGTAGGACGCGCAGAGAACGAAGGCTTAGTGACTAAAACCGGTTCTTGGTTTGACACGCCTTGGTTTACTTCCTGAGGTTGGTTGGCAGATTCGTCCATATTCTTATCGACTTTCTTGTCGGCCAGTTTCTCTGGTTGAGTGGCTGGTTTGGACTTTGGTTCTGGTTTTAGGTCTGGACGCTCTTTCTTAACCACCTTTTTCTCAGTCACTGGTTTCTTTTGAACCGGCTTTTTCTCGACAACCTTCTTCTCAATAACTTTTTTCTCAACTTTCTTTGGTTGAGGTTTATTGGTGATCGCTTTTTTCTTTGGGGTTGGCTTAGCTTGCTTTGGCTCAACCGTTTTTGTTTCGACTGGTTTAGGTTCGGCTTGTGAGACGGTTTCTTTTATTGGCTCAGGTTCAACTAGCTCTGTGATTGTTTTTTGCTGAGCTTGTGAAGGAACGCTCTTAGGAGTGAAGTTGATCGATACCGTGTTCGATTGGCTACCTGCAGGCATCGCAAATACTTTGGATTCTTGAGCGACAAACAATAACGCTGCATGAATCACTAACGATGCACCGCCTGCAATAACATATCTAGGAACGTTCACAATCAATCCTTTACCAAATCAAAATTCTGTATCGGATTATTGCTTAGAATCTAAATAAGATCAATTATCAATTGCATTATCATTTGCGTGTATTTATGATTCTCTCAGTTTTTAGCGAATAGTCTTCCAGGCTTTGCTATGTAAGTGTTTAGAGAGATTATATGAGTCTTGATATTTATAAATTTGACGAATCAATTTTGGGTGTTTCTAGCCCTGATCCGCTTCGTTTTGCGTTTGCGAAAAAGCATTCTGCACACGCCGGAGGAAGTTCAATTCCGGTCGACCCCAGTAAGAAGTTAGAACTCTTTGACGAACTGATGCTGAGTGAAGGGAAAAAACAGGATAAGCGTTGCCTGTATATTCACATTCCTTTCTGCCGTGTGCGTTGTACGTTCTGTAACTTCTTCCAAAATGCCGCAAGCCGTAAATTGGTGGATGAGTATTTCGATGCACTGATGGTCGAGCTAAAGCAGAAAGCCAAAACACCTTGGGCTCAGTCTGGACTATTTCACGCCGTCTATATTGGTGGCGGAACTCCCACCGATTTGTCGCCTCAACAAGTTGAGCAGCTGGGTAAAGCGATTCGTCAATATTTCCCACTAGCAAACGATGTTGAGATGACATTGGAAGGGCGCATCAATCGATTTGGTGACGAGATGTTTGATCGTGCGCTTGAAGGTGGCTTCAATCGTTTCTCGTTCGGTATTCAAAGTTTCAATACTCAGGTTCGACGTAGTGCTAAGCGCCTAGATGACCGAGAGGTTGTGCTAGAACGTATCAGTTCACTAAGCCGCACCGAGCAAGCGCCAATCGTTCTTGATCTGATATACGGATTACCACACCAATCTATGGAAGTGTTCCAACAAGATTTAGAAGACTACATGTCTACTGGCGCACACGGCATTGACCTCTACCAACTGATTGTTGCGGGCAATGCACCTATGCTTAATCTTGTTGAGAAAGGAAAAATCCCACCGCCTGCGAATACGCCAGATAAGGCGAGCATGTATTTGGCGGCTGTGGAGTTCATGGCAAAAAATAAGGTCAAGCAACTGAGCGTAAACCACTGGACTCGTGATAACCGCGAACGCAGCATTTACAACAGCTTAGCGAAAACTTATGCCGAAGTTCTACCCATTGGTTGTGGCGCTGGTGGCAACATCGGCGGTCATGGTGTGATGCAGCATCGAACTTTAGACAGCTACATGGAGTCTATAAAGCAAGGTCAATTACCTATTGCCATGATGACTAAGCAAAGCTCATTAGAGCCTATCTTCTCAACATTAAAGGCAGGTTTCGATTCTGGTGTTGTTAGAAGAAGTACGCTACCGAGATTTATGGGGCAAGATACGTTCGACTACCTCAAACCTTTGTTCGCGCATTGGGAAAAGAACGGTTTAGTTGAGCTTTCGGAAGATTATCTGAGCCTGACTATTGCTGGCAGCTTTTGGGCGGTAAGCCTAGCGCAGAGTGTGATTCAAGTGCTTAACGCTGAATACCAAGCTATGCACCCAGCGCCTAAAGCGTCAGGTTCGGGCGTACACCCGTATGCAAGTTTGAAGCACGCTTAATATCGAATTTTTAGTTTATAACTTACTCGTTTATACGGAACATATTCAATGACAGATACAACATTAGAAATGACAGAAACTCTAGAACAACGCGTAGCTCTAATTTTAGAAGAAGAGCCAAAACTACTGCCAACAGCAATTGCTGAGAAGCTAGGTGTTTCAGAGGTTGAAGTGGTTGCTGCTTTTCCAAACGACATGGCGGTAATGCTAGATGGCAGCCGTGCTCAAGAGATTCTAGAAGGTTTAGTGGGTTGGGGCCCTGTGACCACTATCGTGCATTCATTTGGTTCTATCTTTGAAGTTAAAGCGCCATTCCCGAAAGGTAAGGTAGCGCGTGGTTACTACAACCTAATGGGCAAAGAGGGCGAGCTTCATGGTCACCTTAAACTTGATAACGTTAAACATATCGGTTTGGTGAGCAAGGCGTTCATGGGTCGTGAAAGTCATTACTTCGGCTTCTTCAGTGAAACCGGTGAGAACATTTTTAAGATTTACCTAGGCCGCAACGAAAAGCGTGAGCTTATTGCCGACCAAGTAGAACGCTTCAAAGCGCTAAAAGAACAAGCTTAAGTTCAATTTACAGTAAATAATCAGCAGCAATCTTACATAGGGTTGCCAACTGGCTTAAACAAGACATCAATGCTCGAGGATCGTTTAGTTCGCTAATGATCGCTCAACCTTGGGCAAAAATAATAAATCAGAGAAAGTGAAGAAAGGAATTACCCATGGAACAGCAAGTAAAACAAGAACGTCTACAAGGTCGCCTAGGTCCAGAAATTAAAGAGTTTCGCCAAGAGCGCCGTACCCTTCAACTTGCAACGGTTGATGAAGAAGGTCGCCCGAACGTAAGTTACGCACCTTTCGTTCAGAACCAAGAAGGTTACTTTGTTCTAATTTCTGATATTGCTCGTCATGCTCGCAACTTGAAAGCGAACCCTCAGGTCTCTTTGATGATGATTGAAGACGAAGAGAGCTCGAAGCAACTTTACGCACGTAAACGTTTAACGTTTGATGCTCAAGCAAGTGTTGTGGAGCGTGAAACGGAACTTTGGACTCAAGTGATTGGCCAGATGCAAGAGCGTTTTGGTGAAATCATTGATGGTTTGAGCCAACTTCAAGACTTCTCTCTGTTTAACCTTAAAGCTGAGAACGGCCTGTTCGTTAAAGGCTTTGGTCAGGCATACCAAGTGTCAGGCGACGATCTGGTGGATTTCGTTCACCTACAAGAAGGTCACAAAAAAGTATCTAACGAGTAATCTCGTTTAATCGATTTCTTTAGGAGCCCTCCAATGTGAGGGCTTTTTTATGTCTAAATCAAAGAGTTTGGTATATTGGCGTTTGATGACTATTTATATGTAAGGATCGGTACGTGAAACCAGTAAGTCGAGATTGGGACGAGTTCTGTTACCCGTTTATTTATGAAGACAGTCCTATCTGTGATTTTGAGATTTTGTCGGATGAACTTTGTTGCCGAGTTGGATTGGTGTTGTCTTTAGAGCTAGAGCCTCAGGTTCGTGAGATCCTGCAACGCTTGCAGCCAAACATCTACCATTTGAATGGCTCTGTGCGCGGTAAGCTTGCCATCACCGAGTCTGAATTGGTCGAGCTCAAGCAAGATTATCATCGTATCCGTGAGCAGTTAGAAGGGGGGGTTAAAGGCTTTGTCTTACCCGGTGGACACCGAGTGTCTAGTGAACTTCACTTGTGTCGTTGTCAGGCTAAGAAAGTTGTGCGAGCTTTGGTGAGTATTGAACATCATGAAAGCAAAAAGTCGCCAGACCCGATTCTTTTTAAATACGCCAACCTAGTCGCGAACACTCTCTATGCATTGGCCTCTTTTACCAATCATGTGAATGAAGTCGAGGAAGTGGAATTTGTGAGTAAGAGCTACTCTATGCCGAAAAAGTCTATGCCAGAAAACAAAGACTAACGGTTAGCTCTATTCTTATTAAGATTTGAAGAAAGAAGAGACTAAGAAGCTAAACCATTGAGCACTATGCCAGGTTTAGCTTCTATAACAGAGCCTAAGCAGCCGTAGAGGCGCCGTTTAAGACTTTTGCGCCGCGTAGCATAGCTTCGATTAATTCACCCGCGTTGAACTTCTCAAGCGCTTCATGCGCCCCCACCTGATTAGCACGGTCGACACAGATCTCACTGGACAGTGAGGTATGCAAAATACAGTAAGCGTGACTTAAAGCGCTGTCGTTTTGCACTTCAAATGCAAGCTCATAACCATCTAATCCCGGCATCTCGATATCACTCACCAGAAGATCAATGGCATTGCCAGCGCTGGCTTGGCGTCGCATTAGGTCGATGGCATCTAAGCCGTTGTTACATATGCTGTAAGGGATGTTGATGCTGTCTAAGGCATCAGATAACTGTTTACGTGCAATCAAAGAGTCATCCACTAATAAGATGTTCAATGCTTTGAGGCGTTCCCTTTCTACATCGGTCAGCATCGGGATATGAGCATTCTCATAAGCTGGGTAGATCTTAGAAAGCAGCAGTTCCACATCGAGCATTTGCACAATACGGTCTTCAAAACGTGTAATACCCGTTACAAACACATTGCGACCCACACTGGTGGGTGGAGATTCAATGCTCTTCCAGTCGCATTCAATGATTTTATCAATTGAACGAACCAAGAACGCCACAACTGTTCTCAAACAGTCAGTAACGATGAGTACACAATCTTGGTATTCAGCGGGTGTTATCGGACGGAAGCCAATCGCAGCGGACATATCAATCACAGGAACTGTAAGGTCGCGGATAGTCACTGTACCAATCACGTGATGATGGGAGTAGGGGATCTGAGTCATCGGCTGAAAAGGGACGATTTCTCTGACCTTAAGCGTGCCAATCGCAAAACTTTGAGTGAGGGACAACTTGAACATCAACATTCCCTGTGACTGACTCGCTTTACTGATCGGTTTGGCCATAAGTGGCTCCTACTTAATACGCGCTTAATTTATAAGGATTAATTTAAAGGGAAATGGAAGCCGCAGCAAGTCGCGATGCGGTTTTTAATGGCCTTTAAGGCAGTTGTTTTCGGTTATAGAGTGAAGAATAGCGGTTCTTGGGTTAAAATCACGCTAAACGCTGGCTGTCGATGAATTTATGTCGATAAGCCGTTAGCGGCAAACAGATTTACAACAGTCAGTTCATTCGCGATGTTCTAAGTAATCGTCGTAAGTAAACTGGCAGCAACAAACTGAGAATTATCATGGCAAGAACAGCAGCAGCGCTTCATATTCTGGTGAAGCATAAAGAACTAGCAGAAGACATCATGACGCAGCTTAAAAAGGGCGCTAAATTTCAAACGCTAGCGAAGAAACATTCAACCTGTCCATCTGGTAAAAAGGGCGGCGACCTAGGTGAGTTCAAAAAAGGTCAAATGGTGCCTCAGTTTGATAAGGTTTGTTTCTCTGGCGAGACGCTTGTACCACACCTTGTGAAAACAAAATTTGGCTGGCACGTCGTGAAGGTTCTTTACAGAACTTAGTTATAAATATGTGTTAGATTGAATAAAAGGAGCGTATATACGCTCCTTTTTTGTGACTTTTGTGCGCGTTTTAAAGCACTACGGTTGAGTGTTCATCCCAGACGTTATGCGATAATTGGTGCTACGCCCTCAACCATCCACCGTGAGTAATTGGTAGGAGGAGGAGGGTTTTTAATGAGTAACTCATATAATAAATGCCATTCTTGAGGAAATTTATTGCAGCTTTGCCTTTTAGCCTTTGCCTTTTCTAAAAAGCTGTAAACGAGTTTGGTAGGAGAACAACATGGAGAGTTCAGCTATGTTAAGCAAACCAGCGACAGATGTCATATTGCATGCCTTTGACTGGTGCTACGCTGACGTAATGAAGAACGCCCCACTGATCCAAGAGTTGGGTTATAAATCTGTTTTAGTATCACCGGCGATGAAATCGCTGCGCGGCCCTAAAGGTTGCGATCGAAATTCTGGCACTCAATGGTGGCAACGCTATCAGCCCCAAGACTATCGTGTGATCGATAATCAGTTGGGTGACACACAAGATTTTAAAGCGATGGTCGACACGTTAAAGCGACATGGGCTTCGTACTTATGTGGATGTGGTGTTTAACCACATGGCCAACGAATCGGGTATCCGCGGTGATCTAACGTATCCCAATCAGCAAGACATGGCGTCTTATCAAAAAGATGCTGACTATTATGAATCCATACGTTTGTTTGGTGACCTTTCTGAGCCTCTATTTGATGAGAACGACTTCGTGGAGGCGTTTGGCATCAAGAACTGGAAAGACACTTGGGAAGTGCAAAACGGGCGTATTACCGGTGGCGCGAGCGACCCTGGCCTGCCAACGCTGCTTGATAACGATAATGTGGTGGCACAGCAAAGAGCCTACCTAAAAGCACTGAAAGAGATTGGTGTGAAAGGGTTTCGCATTGACGCGGCAAAGCACATGACACTGGCACATCTACGCAAGGTGTGGACTGATGACATCTGCGAAGAAATGCACATCTTCGGTGAGATCATTACCGATGGCGGCGCGACAGAAGAAGAGTATGAGCTGTTCCTTGAGCCTTATCTTAAACACACTCGCTTAGGCGCTTACGATTTCCCGTTGTTCAACACCATCTTCAAAGCATTTGAAGAGCAGGGCAGCTTTAAGTCTTTGATTAACCCATACTGTTTTGGTCAGGCTCTGTCGAATATGCGAGCGATCACGTTTGCGGTCACTCATGATATTCCCAATAACGAGGTGTTTTTGGAGCATGTGATGGATGAAGTGGATGAGCGATTGGCTCATGCTTTCATTCTTGGTCGAGATGGCGGTGTGCCGCTTGTTTACAGTGAACTGAGCACAAGCGGTATTCTGGACAAGAGCGGTCAGCCTCGTTGGCTTAACGACTGGCAAGCGCCTTACATGAAAAGCATGATTCAATTCCATAACCATGTTCATGGCGAAGCGATGCGTGTGGTTGAAGCGAATGATGATTTGTTGGTGTTTGTCCGTGGCGATAAAGGCATTGTGGTGATCAACAAGTCGAAGCGAAGCAAAACAGCCTCATTAAATTGGACTGGTGCGGTAACCGATTTACTGTCGGATGATGTGTTTGAATGTGTTGGTAAGGATTTAACCATCAAGGTGGAATCGAACCAATGCATGATGTTAACGACGAATGAATTGAAGCCTGTCACGAGTTAACTTGGATAGACTAGAAAGAGAAGCCCCGCTTACTGGCAATCAGTAATCGGGGCTTTTTATTTTAAGCTATTGCTCGGTAACTAAACCAAATGGCGACTCAGCCAAACGGCAACTGAGCCAAACCTTGGTTAAACCGTAAACTTATTCAATAGCTCGTCTTGTTGGCGAACATTGTCAGTTTGCTGCTGCATTGCGGTATTCGCTTCTTGGGCCGCTGTTGATACTTGTGTTGAAAGGTCTTTGATCTTAACAGTGTTGTTATTGATCTCTTCCGCTACTAAGCTCTGCTCTTCTGCCGCTGAAGCAATCTGGATGTTCATATCTGAGATGCGTTGAATCGCGTCACGGATACGGTCAAGTGAAGAGTTCGCTTGCTGAGCGCGTTCAACGGCGTCAGTGGCTGTGTCTTTACTTTGGTTCATCGCGTTCGATACTGAGCTTGCACCCGCTTGGAGCTGCTCGATCATGTTGCGGATTTCCGTAGTTGATTCTTGAGTACGTTGTGCCAGAGTACGAACTTCATCGGCAACGACTGCGAAACCACGGCCTGATTCACCAGCACGCGCCGCTTCAATAGCCGCATTCAATGCCAGTAGGTTGGTTTGGTCTGCAATATCGTTGATTACTTTTAGAATTGTTTCGATGTTGGCTGTTGCTGATTCAAGTACTTGTACTTCGGCAACCGCTTGGTCGATACGTGCTGAAAGGTTATCAATCGCTTGAGTGGTGTCACTTACGACAGATGTGCCGTCTAGCGTTGCTTCGTCTGCTTCACGGGCTGCCGCTGCTGCGCCTTGAGCATTGTTTGCAACTTCAGTTGCAGTAACCGCCATCTCGTTCATTGCAGTCGCTAACTGTTCAAGCTCTTCCAGTTGGGTATTCATCGCTTTCGCTGATTCGCCTGCACCTTTAACCGTGATTTCAGTACCACGCTTAATTTCAACACCAATCGCTTTCGATTGAATGATCTGATTTTGCAGGTTTTCAGTAAAGGTGTTGAAACCTTTCGCTAGGTCAGAGAACTCTTGGTCTGTGTTGGTATCTAGGCGCTTAGTTAAATCACCTTGACCGCTCGCCACATCTTGAATGGCTTGGTTAAGCGCATCCAGTGGACGCATTAACACACGAATCAGAACAGTCAGTGCAATGATGCTGAGAATAACTGCAATCAACGAGTAGATCATTGAGCTGTTCTTCAATTCTTCAACGGTTTGGAACGCGATCTCTTCATCGAGGATTGCACCTATATACCAATCTTCACTAGGGATGTGGGTGAAATTAACTAGGAACATTTTGCCGTCGACTTCAATTTCTTGAGAGCCTTCACGAATAGTCGCTTGTGGCATGTAGCTTGATAGCGTTTCACCGTTGTTTTTCGCATTTGGGTGAGCAATCGTGGTGCCGTCGGCTGTTACTAGGAACAGGTAACCCGCATCAAACAAGTTCACTTGGTTGACCAAGGTAGCAAGGTTCGTCAATTCTAGGTCGTAGAACATACCCGCAGTAAAGCGGCCGTTGTCTTTAACTGGAGTACCTACTGATATGATGACTTTCTTACTTGATGCATCCACATAAGGAGCGGTAACAACTAAACTGTTTTTGGATTTAGCATCAATGTACCAAGGACGAATTCGTGGGTCGTAGTCTGGACCGGCATCCCAACCATCATCATTTTCAATAACGAAACCGTTTGCTTCATAACCAAAACCAACCGCTAGGAAGCTGTTTTTAAGCTTTGGCTTTTCTAAGATTTCTTTAACGTAAGCGCGATCTTCAGGGTTGATCTCGATGACTTCAGTCGTCGATTGAGCCAACGCTTTCTTGGCGTTCATCTCCGATACGACGGTATTTTTCACGCCCGAGACCATCTCTTTCAGGCTCGCATTGACGTGGTTTTCTACTGCACTTCTTACAGTGTAAAGTTGTTGTATTGAAAGCAATGATACTGTCACTAGCAGCAAGGCTGATGATGCAGCAACCACCTTATGGCTAAATTTCATTGAGTTTTCCCCTTCTCACAGGCTTTGCGAAGACTAAAGTTAATCGTGTTTTTGTAATTATATATATCGACTAGATTGGGTTTTACTTGAATGTAATTTCACAAAATAGACTGCAAAAATACAACAATCTAAACAATACAAAATTCACTAAATCACATATTTGTTACTTTTAGTATTTGGTTCAATGAGTTGGGGAATGGGGCTAGACAGAGTTTAAGGAGGGATTAAGAATGTATTAATTTGACGATTATGCGTTCAGTTTTCTATTAACAAGAGGCGGGGTGAACAAACGATATGAAATCAAATGACATGCGGAGCTTATAAATTAATTGAACTCCAAATAATACTGTGTATATATTATTCGCAAATAAAAAGCCCCACAAAAGTGAGGCTTTATAAACTGAATCTTTATTGAGTTACATAAGTAGTATCTAATTTAGAATATTAGATGCGCTACACCAGCGATAACTGGAAGCGTAATTAACGTACGTAGAATAAAGATAATAAACAGTTCTAAGATGTTCACTGGAATCTTACTGCCTAGAAGCAGAGCGCCCACTTCAGACATGTAGATCAGCTGAGTTACCGACATTGCTGCAATAACAAAGCGAGTCATCTCGTTGTCGATAGAAGCCGCAAGGATTGCTGGGATAAACATGTCCGCAAAACCAACAACAATCGTTTCAGATGCTGCAACCGCTTCAGGAACACCAAGTAGCTCTAGGAATGGAATGAAAGGCTGACCTAGGATTGAGAACACAGACGTGTATTCCGCAATAACCAGTGCCATTGTACCTAAACCCATAACAACAGGCAGTACGCCAAATACCATATCTACGGCGTTACGAACGCCTTCGCCAAATACAGATTTAGCCGACTTTACTTGAGATGCTTTATTTACCGCTAGCTCAAGACCCCAAGAGAACGTTGAGTGACCTGCTGGGATCGCGTCAGCGTCTTTGTGCGGCTTGCTGCCATCAATGAAAGTATCTTTCTTCATGCTTAGTGGTGGAAGGCGAGGGATGATCACCGCTGCCACAATACCCGCTAAACAGATTGCTGCGTAGAAAGGTAGGAACAGGTGCTCTAGTTCTACCTGAGCAATAACCACAAGACTGAATGTGATAGATACTGCTGAGAAAGTCGTACCAACAACCGCAGCTTCACGCTGAGTGTAGAATTTCTTCTCGTACTGTTTGCTTGTAAGCAGGATACCAACACTGCCGTCACCCAACCAAGAAGCCATACAGTCAATAGCACTGCGGCCTGGTAGGTTGAAGATTGGACGCATGATTTTACTTAGTAGCGTGCCAAACAGCTCTAGTAGACCAAAGTTAAGTAGAAGCGGAAGTAGCAAACCAGCAAAGATGAATACTGAGAACAGTGTCGGAAGCAGGCCTTCTAGAACCAGACCACCAGTATTTTCTTCCCAAATAACCTCAGGCCCAACTTGGAAGAAAGCCATAACGGCTGCAGCACCACCAATTAAACGAACCAGCAACCACAGTGGAGATGGGTTGAAAAGGCCGTTTAAAAATGAATTTGATGTAATGAATGTAGGCTTAAAAATGGTGCTTAAAACTGAAGCTACAGACATGAAAGCAACGATCGCAGTGATGATAGGAACTAAATATTCACCGAAAACCGCTTGAATTGATTTGGCTAAGATAGCTACAGGGATGGTTAGATCACCTTGATAGCTGATTGGCGCCATGAAAAGGAATAAACCAATCAATGATGGGATTAAGAAAACCCAGAAACTGCCTTTAGATTTCTCTGTTTGAGCAGTATTCGTGTTGTTAGACATGTTATTGTTCTCGAATTTCTACACGTAAAAAAGCCACATCCTTGGCATTTTTATTCACTAAACGTCCGTATTTTCTCATTGGGTGCAAGATTACCCAGTATTAATATCGCTTGCAATACTATTCATCAAATATAGCTAAATATTCATACTGGTTATTCTGCAACGTATTAAGAGTTTAGAATAAAGTGTTGCGGATGTTACGTAGTTTGAGGTTATATTGCCAGATATTTATAAATTGACTGGGGTTTCAGTTCGATAGGTCAAGTATAACCAGTAGCTAAACGCAATAATGAAAGCAAAAGAGGCAGGGAAAGCCAATGCCAAGATTTCGAAGCGTTGGAACAGACAAGCGCCAATTAAGCCGCCAAACAGGAAGCCAACCACAATGAAAATTAGCAGTTTGGCTTTACGGCAGTCAAAAGGCATCCCCTTTAAGCGAGCGCCAATCATGATCCCAAGATCGGTAATGATCCCGCTCATGTGTGTTGTTCGAATGATTGCCCCGCTGTAAGTGGTGATCATCGCGTTCTGCAAACCACACGCGGCTGAAGCGAAATACTGACCTGAAGTATAGCCTTGCAACAGTGTCCACAGCGCCAAAAACAGCAATCCACCCTCAATACATAGTGCAACACCGTAACGGCGTCCTAACTTCAATGCTTGGTTTTCAATAAAGAACCCGCTGAACGCCGCACCTAACATGAAGCTCATGATCACCAATAGGAGGTGAACAGAAGCCGAGGTCGGTGTAAGCAGGCTACTGCCTAGCAAAGACATGGTGCCGGAGATATGGGAGATAGCTTGATGTTGGAAGCCAAGTAAGCCGATAGCATTAACACTGCCAGCAAGACCAGCTAACAAAAGGGCGCCGTATTCAACCCAGCGAGGTAACTTAGAAATCATGTGGTTCACCCTGGGTTAAATAGAGGAGCAAGATTATAACGCTAGACAAAAGATACGCTAGCGCTGTGAAGCGGTGATATTTGATCTTAGGCAACAGTATTGCAGTTTGTTTTAATACTGTTGCTATATAAAGATAACGGTCAATAACGAGATAAAGATAACGCTCAATGACGAACTAGTTGTAATGGCTCATTTGGTGGTCGAACTTAACCCAACCGTGTTTGCGTTCTTCATAAACCGAAAAGCTCGGCAGTGGGAAGTCTTGCTCTTTAAATAATCCGAGCGGGACGATATAAAAATCAGCGGCGGCAACCGACTGCAAAAGCATGGTGGTGCCACACTTGGGACAAAACTGATAGGTCACTTCATTACCCGTATCGCTGATGCGTGAAAAAGAGGTCACTTCACCGCTGAGTGTAACTTGTTCTATTGGGAACTGAGCCTGAATGCCGAACACACTTCCGGTGCGTTTCTGACACTCATAGCAATGGCAGACAGATGTACGTTGAGGTTCACCTCGGCATACTAGGTTGACTGCTCCACAGCGGCATTCGCAACTTCTGATATTTCTATCTTTAATATGATTGATATCCATCCATGCTCCACTTCTGGTTAACCCTGTATTGATAATTATACTAAAGCCCTTTATGGTCTGCACAACTGGATGAAAACAAAAGAATATAATTGCCCATGAAAAAGAAAATCTTACCTATCCCTCTGATTCTACTGATTCCAATTGTCATGCTGGTTGTGGTGATAGTAGCGGGTATTTATCGCTTTAGCTTAAGTGATGAAGAGATCTTGGCGAAGTTTCCTTCTTCTCAAGTCAGTTATGACCCTGTTGTTGAGACCGTTTTTGATTTGAAGACGACCAATCCATGGACAATTAAAGTACCTGAGACTAACGCCTACGCTTTTATCAATGAAGTTGATGAGCCTAGAGCCATCGCGTTTGGACGCTATGACTCAGGTGTTGAGCGCGGTGTGGTAACGGTAGACACAAATAATCTTTCAGCCGCCACGTTGGGCAAGGCGAGTTTCTTTGTCGCGCCGATGTGGATATCTAACCAAGGCAGCGGTGTTTTCTATTATCTAGGCCTGTTTAAGCATGACCAGCAACGAAGCCGTGTGGTGTTAGTCGACCAACTTTTACTGGGTGACCGTATACAAATTCAGACATTGGAGGTCGCTCAGCTGCCAGATTCGCAATCACAGAATAAACTTACTGGGGAAGGTTTTATCGGCTTTACTCAGCATTCTGCGGAACAATCATTTGCAGAACCCCCTTCTGAAAAGGTGTTAATGAGTTTTTCTTTTGATACGCAATCAATTGGTAAGCAATAACGTTTGCGTGAATGTAAGGATCTGTTGTTTATGTGAGCCAAATTACATATTATCTTAGTTAGATGAATGAAATTTAGACACAGTTAGCTTTGTGTCCGCTTATTATTACAAATGGAGCTTGCGAATGATTAATAAACGTTTTTTTAAGACGAAAGATGAAGTTGAAGTGACCTTCGAGCTAGAAGCTCAAGAAGCGAACTCTGTATCCATCGTTGCTGACTTTCTTGATTGGAAAGCCACCCCAATGAAAAAACTGGCCAAAGGGAAGGTTTACAAGTTTAAAACTCGTCTACCTAAAGATGGCGAGTTTCAATTCCGCTACCTAGTTGATGACCAACAATGGGTGAACGATGCTAATGCCGATCGTTACATCCCAAATGAATTTGGTGAAGACAACTGCCTAGTGTCGACGGTAAACGCATAATCTTTTCTTAAAACCAGCGACTAATTCGCTTCGTTTATTAATTATTCGAAACGGAATAACGTCAACCAATAGAAAGCAGAAACTAGCCATTTCTGCTTTTTTATTTTTAAATTTAGCGGTTAATTTTATTTCTTATCTAGTGGCTCTTCATCTACGGCAACTCAATGACTTAGGCTAAGTTGGGAAGATTCACATCATATTATGACAATGCATTGATGATTTATGCGTTTGAAAAGCATATCCTATGCCTTTATATCGTAGAAAGACCTGTTTACCGTGTATTCAAAAATATTTCCCTCTCCGTTTGCTGAGCTTTCACCTGTAAAAAAAGTAGCTATTTTGGGACTGCCACTTATTGCTGCGATTGGTGTTGCTCTGCAATCGTCACAATCGGATCTGACGAAAACGATCGATCTTGATTTGCCCGACTCAACCGTTATTGAGTCAATTCTGTCACCTTCTTCTGTTACTGTTATCGAACCGCCAACGTTTGAGTACCAAATTCAATCTGGCGATAACTTGAGTAGCATCTTCACGCAACTTGGATTTTCTTATAAATCGATGATGAGCGTGATGGAAACTGATTTGAACTTCCTTGCTTTAGATACGCTTCGTCCGGGTAATACATTACGCTTTTGGCGTGATGAAGCGACCGGCGACCTTTCTAAAATGGAACTTCAATTTAGCGTCGCGGACAAAGTGGTTTACCGATTACTTGGTGACGGCAGCTACGAATTCGAAGACATCTCTATTCCTGGTGAATGGAAGCAAAAACCTTTAGTGGGTGATATTCAAGGCAGCTTCTCTATGTCGGCGAACAAGGTTGGCCTGAGCAGTCTTGAGATTGACCATATTGTGACTCTTCTTAAAGATAAGCTGAACTTTAGCCGAGACCTACGTGCTGGCGATCAGTTTGAAGTGCTTCAAAAAGCGCAATATGTTGATGGTGTTGCAACCGGAAAACGTGAAATTGAAGCAATTAAGATCATGAATCGTAACCGCGTTGTGTCAGCATACTTACACACTGACGGACAATATTACGATGCTAATGGCGATAGCTTACAACGTGCTTTCCAACGTTACCCAGTGAGCAGTAGCTGGCGCCAAAGTTCTCAGTTTAACCCTAAGCGCTTACACCCTGTGACTGGCCGTATTTCACCGCACAACGGTACGGATTTCGCGACACCAATTGGCACACCTGTTCAAGCAACGGGTGATGGCAAAGTGATCATGACGCGTAAACACCCTTATGCGGGTAACTATGTGGTGATTCAACACGGTAGCACTTATAAAACGCGCTACTTGCACTTAAGCAAGATCCTTGTTCGTAAAGGACAAACGGTATCTCGTGGTCAACGTATTGGCCTATCGGGTAAAACGGGTCGAGTGACAGGTGCTCACTTGCACTATGAACTGATCGAACGTGGTCGCCCTGTTGATGCGATGAAAGCGAATATCCCAATGGCCGATTCTGTGCCTAAAAAGGAAAAAGCGACATTCACAGCCGCGAGAGATGAAGCCGACAAGCTATTGAAGGCAGCGTTAGAAACGCGCAATCTAGCAATGGTTAATAATGCTAGTAAGTAGCTAGCCATTAAACTGTTTTAAAGCCGCAAGAGCATCACAAAGCACAGTCAGTGTTAAGTGATGCTCTTGCGGCTTTTTAGTTCTCCATAGAAGGTTCGGTAAGGGTTTAAACTAAAGGCTCTGAGTGCGCGACATAGCTAACGATAGCTTCAGGCCGCATTGGAGGTGAGTAGAGGTAACCTTGGATCTTGTCACATCCCATCGCGTGCAGCTTTTCTAATTGCTCACGCTTCTCAACACCTTCCGCAACCAAAGATACATCGAGTCTATGGGCCAGTTGAACAATCAGCCATACTACGCTCTCTGAGGTCGAACTAGTTAACAAGTCTCGAATAAAGGTCGCATCAATTTTAATGTAATCGATAGGGTAGCTGTGGATGTAGTTCAAACTGGAGTAGCCTGTACCAAAGTCGTCGAGTGCAATCGTGAAGCCTTGTCCTCTCAGAAAGTTAAGCGCGGATTTTGTCTCTTGTGTTGGCGATAACAGAACGGTTTCGGTTAACTCGATAACAAACTCATTCGCCTTAAAATGGTGCTGTTCAATGGTTCGAGTCAGGTAGGATATATAACGTTTCGAATCAGTAAGCTCGTGCGCAGAGCAGTTGATTCCAAGTTTAACCTTGTAGCCCAAGCCTTGCTCTAGTGTGGTTTTAGCGCGGCACACCAATTCAATAATGCGTTCACCTAATTCGACAATCAGCCCTGACTCTTCTGCCACTTGAATAAACTCTACGGGTGAGATGTCTCCATGTCTGGCGGTTTTCCAGCGAGTCAGTACCTCGAAATATTCCCATTGCGTTTCACCTTGACCCACAATCGGCTGTACCACTACGTACATTCCATTGCTGTCGGGGATATAGCTTTGTGAAATTGGGTTTTCCAGCTCACTTCGTAGCGCTGCGACTAGCTCGGTTTTTCTTTGGTAACGAACTCTTAAGTGAGTGTCATAACATTGAATATGAGTATCTTGGCTGTGTTTACACTCTTTAAGCGCCAAGCTGGTATTGAAGATGATTTGCTCAACGTCTTTGTTGTCTCCATCCGAACTGGCAATACCGATGCTGACGTCGAAATCTATCTTGATATCAACGCTACTGTAGCCCTGCTTAATTTTGGCCAGTATTTGTTCGCACACGGCTATCGGTTCAGAATGGTAGGTGATGAAGGCGAACTCGTTGCCAGCAGTCCGGAAAGTCAGGTTGCTTTCAGGTAAAGTTCGGCGCAATATTTCTGCGATAAACTGCAGCACCTTGTCGCCAATATAATTACCGTGCATATCATTAATGGCTTTGAAGCTATTGATATCGAGTAAAGCCAATGTAAAAGGAGTGACGCTCTGTTGAGTAATCGACTCTAAGGTATCTGATAAACAGCTTCGGTTGAGTAACCCGGTTAGGCTGTCGTGTGACACCTCATAACTAAGCTGATTTACAAGTTGTTCGGAACGATCGTTAAACCACATTTCACGCAAGGTGTGGATGATGATGTCGGCGAACAATTGATGGTGCTTTACCACGTCTTGTTGCTGATCAGGGCTAAGAGGCGAGGTGAACGTTGAAAACAGCACGCCCATCACTTCGCCACTTTGAGTTTGAGTCGGGATCGCGATGGAGTTTTGTGAGGTGATTTCCTGCCTAAATGCCGATGTTGGCAATGACTGGACGATGTACTGAGAAAATGAGCAATCTGGGTGTCTTTGATTGACGGCTTGTTGGTAGATGTGACCATGGCGCGCATTGATTTTGTCATGTAATACATGATCAGAATGGGCGATCACCAAAGGAACGGTTTGGTCAGGGAAGTACTTCTTCTCAATGATGCTAGTGTATTGAGTATCAAAGGTCTGATGTAAAGTAAGCACAGCTGACTCTAAAAGGTCGATACCTTCCAATTTCAGCAAACGGCCAATGCGCTCTGTGTCTATCATGCTATTGTGCGTATGTTGAGTCATAGCCACCACCCCTAGTTAACCAGATTCACTGTGTAAGCGGTATACGTATTATCTTGTATATGTGCGAACTTGTATAATATATATGCGTCAAGTTTATTATTGGCCGTGTTGTATAACTTTTCAAATTAAAATGTGACTTATTTCACAGAGCTTGCGTGCTACGCTCTTTGTCTAGCCTGTCTTTCAGATGGTCCAAAAAGAGCTTGGTTCGCGTGTGCGAGTAATCAAGCTTAGGGTAGTACGCGTAAACCATCACTTCGTCGGCGGTAATATTTGGCAATACTGGAACTAATGTCCCTTGCTTTAGATCCTCTTTGATCATCGCTTTGATGGTTAACAGTACGCCCATTCCTCGCTTCGCAGCATGAAACAAAGCCTCTGGATTGGTGGTCGCAAAGTTACCATTGAGGGTGATGCGTTGCCCTTTGGTGAGTGTGACTTCTCGGGTAGGGCGCTCTCCCCAAATCAAAGAGTTGTGTTGTTCTAAGTCCTGCTCGTTGGCGGGGTAACCATGTTTAGCTAAATAGCTTGGCGCTGCATAGAAGCTGGCTTTGTGTTCAAACAGCGGTGTTTTCTTGAAGCTTAATGAGTTGAGTTGTTCTAATTCACGACTGATTACCAAGTCCAAGCCCAGTTCAGGTAATTGGCCTGGCGTGGTCGTGATCAGCTGCACCTTAATGTCTGGGTATTTTTCTAAGAAGTCGTCCATGTATTGCACCAGAAACTTAGAGCCAACCGCAATCGTAGCGCCAATCTTTAATAGGCCTGCTGGGGTTTGGTTAACCGAGCGAGTCTCATCAATAATGGACTGCCAATTGTCGAGCTGATCCTTGGCTCGCAGGTAAAAGAGCGCACCTGCTTCGGTTTGGCTAATTGATCGCGTAGTGCGCTTTAACAGTTGGGTGCCGATGCGCTCTTCTAGCCAGTTCACTCTTTTGCTGATCGCCGAGCTGGTGGTGTTAAGTTTTCGAGCAGCACCATTGAAGCTGCCTTCTTCGACTACTCTGACGTAGCTTTTTACGGTAAGAATCCAATCCATATTATTTCCTGTTGGGACTTAATAAAATTCCAATTTAGCTAATTATCAATTATTGGTTTGAATGTAAACTCATCTAATGAACAAATATCAAACGAATAGGGAATTTTTTGAGCCAATCGACCTTTAAAAAAACACCGTTACTCTTAGCAATGATGATTATTGCTACGGGGCAGGTGGGTGTGAGCATCTACTTGCCAGCATTACCGTTAATTGCTTCTGATTTAAGTGCTACTCAAGTAGATGTACAGCTTCTCGTCACGCTGTTTCTGGTGGGTTTTGGCTTGTCTCAGCTATTTTACGGACCGATGTCCGATGCGGTGGGAAGAAGACCTATCTTCTTGTTAGGTCAGGGTGTTTATTTGATTGGTACAGTCGTTTGTGTTGTGTTTTCTGACAATATGACGGCGCTAGAAGTTGGTCGCTTGCTACAAGGTTTAGGGGCGGGTAGTGCCTCGGTTCTTGGGCGAAGTGTGCTTCGTGACAGTTATGATGGTTCACAGCTTACCAAAGCGTTGTCTTATATCTCGATCACCGCGTCGATTATGCCGATCATCGCGCCTGTATTTGGTGGCTGGATTTCATTTCACCTCGGTTGGCAGGCGGTGTTCCTGTTCGTTCTATTGTATTTACTGGCGATATTCACACTGGGTTACTTCGTGTTGCATGAAACTCTGCCATATGGGAAGAGCCGTTTTGAAGTCAGCCAAGTGGTAAAGAACTACGGACGCTTGTTAACGAATCGCCAAGTGATAAGCAGCGCCAGTTATAACTGGATGAGTTATATGGCGAGTTTGGTATCGTTATCTTTATTCCCATTCTTAATGCAAGAGCAATTGGGGCTGACCGCCGCTGAGTATGGTTCATTGATGATTGTCCCTTCGGCAGGCTTACTGATCGGTAGCGTTGCTTTGAACTTGCTCAATCGTAGGTTTAGCACTCCGCAATTGATGAGCCTTGCGATTTTGATTATTTTGGCTTCGGGAACTTGGCTTCTTACTCATGAGTTATCCATCTTTAACTTGGTTTGGGCGTTTACTTGGTTGGCGATAGCACAAGGCATTTCGTTCCCATTATCAATCAGCATGTTATTAGAACCTCATAAGAAGCAAGCGGGCGCAGTATCGGCATTGTCGGGCTCTATTCAGATGTGTTTAGCGGGTTTATTGGGTGGGTATCTAGTAGAGAGTTGGGTCACGACTCATCTACAGTTAGGCGTGTTCTACCTCATTATTGGCGCAGCCATGGGCGGAGTGCTTTGGTCTTCAACCAAAATGAACAACAAAGGCGATACTGTTGAAGTGGAATATAGCTAAACACTAAATTCACTATCGTTTAACGCACCATCGTTAATACGTTGTATTTGTGCTGATGGTTTTCTACAATGCTTCGGTCCATTGAATAGGTAAGAACAAAATGCAGCAAAATGAATTTGAAGTACTGGTAAAAGCTATCTGCGCACTAGATGGCCTGCCTCAAGCGCTTGAGCTATTGAAATCCAATGAGGATACAGAAGTCGCTGAGGCTGCTGCATCACTGACTGGTCAATTTGCACTTGCTGAAGTGGAAGGCGAAAAGCGTATTTACCACGTGACGCTTCAAGAAAATGAACAAGGCGAAGAGCAAGAGTACATCGAACATGTTATGAATGAAGGCGATGACTTAATCAAATTTGCAGCTTGGTTCTTTGAAACGATGTTTGAATTGAAGCAAAAAGACACATACCAAATTGCCGGTAAAACTTACAGACAGCCAAAGCGCAGCTAGGTTTCTCAGTAAAGCATTTTAGAAAGCAGCTCTATTGAGCTGCTTTTTTTATCAGTGTCTAAATCAATGTCTTGGGTTGTTATTAGGAATGGAGCATTAAGCTCAAACCAGAATTTAGGTTAACTCATTGATATATAAAAACAATGCTGATTAGCACAGAGACAAAATTAGGCTAATTGCAAATGAATGCTTAATATTGCATTAAAGTGTGATTTAGATCTTGTTTTTGGGCGTTTTAAGTGTAGAATCCGCGCTAAAGAAAGTTGATTATGTGCGGAGATAAGCATGAATTACGAACTAGGCCACGCATACCTTGGTCAAATGGCAGCAAAAAACATGATGCACGAAGCATTGTACGGCACTTCAAAGCCAAAGAAACCATCGTTCTTTAAGCGAATGATGAAGAAAATGGCTAAATAAGCATTTTCAAAAACGGAATTTTAAAAGGCCTTAAACTCGATGAAGTTTAAGGCCTTTTTCGTTTTAGCGATTGGTGAAAGTTATCGCTTTGTTTTGTTGTGGATGGACACAAAAAATACCAATTAAGCTTCTGACTAATGGCTTTTAATGAACTCAGCCAGCAGATTGATTGGATAAGTCGACCACATTATTAGGGATGCTATCTAAGCCATTCTCTTTCATCCACGCTTCTAAGTTATCGGCACCACCGATGTACTTACCATCAAGCCAGATCTGCGGGACGGTGACCGGTGTTTTCTCACCAATGTGTGCTTTTACCTCTGGAATCATACGGTACAAAGCGGCGCTGTCTTTTACGACATCGTGGTATTGGTACTCAACACCCGCTTCATCCAGCATTTTCTTCGCTTTAACACAGAATGGGCAGGTCGCCTTACCATAAACGATGTTGCCTTTTAGGCTGTCTCGTTTGGTCCACTCTTTGATCACCGATTGGATTAACACACCGCGATTCAGCGCTTCACCTTGGCTGACCACTTTGCCTTCAACAACAAGGATTGGAGCATGCCAAGAGCCTAGTTTTAGCGGCTCCCACCAGTGAGACAACCAATCTTTCACTTCCAGTTCGACATCGACATCGGCCAACTCATTCTCAAAAGTATCCTTCAGAATGTCTTTGGTAAGGGTACATTCTCCACATGGGATGTTAACTTTAAATGGACCCCAGCTGCCTGCCCAACGGTATAGTGTAATCTTGACTGGTTTCTTCATGGTTACGGCCTCGTTTGAATTCTCTTATCCATATAGAACGGACTGTCGAACTATTTATTTCACCAACCTTAAACTTTCTTCACTTTCGAAGGTTTTTTGGTTTCCCAGTGCGTTATAAATGCAACTGACGCAATAATAATAGCAGCCCCTAGCCATAAACGACCCGGTGGAACCCAACTAAACACAATCCAACCTGCTAAAACATTTAGCGGTAATTTGGCGTGGTCAAAAGGTTGCACAAACGAAGCATCAGCGACTGAGTAGGCTTTTACAATCGCCCATTGAGCGAGTGACGTCATAACACCGATAACAATCAAGATAGCCCAAATTGTACCGCCGCTTGGCGTCTGCCAATCTGGCGCGGCAAGCAGGATGTTAAATGGTGTGATTAATAGCAGCAGGTAAACCACCATGGTTGAAGGGCTGTCTTGTGAAGAGAGCTTTTTCACCATCAGTGAGTAGCATGCCCAGAAGAAAGCGGCACCGACTGGTAATAACGTTGCCCAGTTAAAATCTTCAGCCCACGGCTCTAGAATCACCATCGCACCGACGAAGCCTGCTAAGGTCGCGCCCCAGCGAGCAGCCCCAACTTTCTCTTTTAAGAAAAGCCCTGAACCAATGGTTGCAAACAATGGCGATGTCATGAGAAGGGCAATGCCTTGCCAAATTGGTACTGGGTAAGCCAGTGCCCATATCCAAAGTTGAATACCAATAACAGACAAGAAGACACGGAATACGTGCAATTTGAGGTTGTCGGTTTTTAGCGCGCGGCGAATACCCAGCGTTTTTAGGTAAGGAAGAATAGCGAATAACGCGATGGCGTATTGAATGACGGCGACGGTGGTAGAAGTAAGTCCGAAATGAATGCTAGCAATTTGAGTTAGGCTGTTAATAACGGCAAAGGCTAGGCCTGCGGTTAGCATCCAGCTAGCGCCTTGGATCGGATGGTGTTGTGACATGATGCTTCTAATTATTTGATGTGGTTCACCTATGATACGGATTTAGCACCACTTAACCAGAAAAAGCATTGATGAAGTCAGTCAGAATATTTGAATATGAAAAAAGGTTGAGCCATTGCCCAACCTTTTTAGTCTGTATCTAAAGTCGATTTAGATTAGAAGTCGTAACGTACACCTAGGCGAAGAGAGTCTTCACTTTGTGTTTCTAAACCTGCAACTTTTACGTCGTCTAGATTGTTTAATTGGTAAGCAATGTATGTACGGATAGATTTGTTGAACTTGTAAGTACCAGTCAGCTCAAAGAAGTCAGCTGTGTCTACAGTTAAGTTCTGTGTCGCGTCTTTTTCTTGTTTTTGGTACAAAGCAGCCAATTCAAACTGATCTGTTAGTTTGTACTTAGCCGCAACTTCTACACCAGAGAACTCAGTTTTTGCTTTGTCGTCTAGGTCACCCATTGTGTAGGTTGCACCTAGGTATAAAGCATCCATTTTGTAGTTAATACCAGCAATCAATGCTGTAGCTGAACCATTACCAGTACCGTTGTCGTTACCTGAGTAACCAAGACCGAAACCTAAGCCCATCGGTAGTGTGTAAATGCCAGAGATACCGTAACCGTCAGTATCTTTGTCTTCACCAGCAATCAAACTTGCTTTAAGAGAAAGTGCGTCTGCGTCGTAAGCGTATACAAACGTGTTATTGATTTGCTCGTCACCTGCATTGATGAATGCTTTTTGGTCACCAGAGTAGATAGTAACATCCGACATTTCTGAGATTTGAGCTGCAGCTGTATCTTGACGACCTACTGATACTGCGCCGAAGTTACCTTCAAAACCTGCATACATGTAACGTTGCTTAAAGTTGTCAGTTTCATCATTGTCAGCTGAAGAATTTACGCCTTGTTCTGCTTCGTAGAAACCAAAACCAGATAGGTCGCTAGTGATTTCTGTAGTACCGCCAACATTTAAACGTACACGGCTTTTATTTTTCATTGTTCCGTCGATTTCTTTACCGCCTGAACCAATGAAATCACCACGGAATTCCGCACGACCGCCAATTTTAAGTTCTGTACCGTCAGAGCTGTAAACTGTTGCTGCTAGAGATGAACCTGAAACTAGTGCCGCTACCACTGCAGAAGCTAGAACTGCCTTTTTCATAATCACTTACCTTGTATTTTAAAATCCGTGAGCAATGTGCTCTCCGTTTCGATATGAAGCTAATTTAGAGCAGATAAATTAAGCTTTCATTTCCATAAAATTACATTTTCGTGAATGGGGAACTTTTTAAGTGTTGATTTTATTGCATTTTTATTTCATGCGACTGAGTGTTCTATGAATAGTTATACAAGTTGCGTGTATTTCAAAGGTCACATTGGCAAGTTTTACCTTGCAATCACGTATGTCGATGGTGGTGAATTTTGGCTGCGCTGAGAGCTTGTTAATCTGATTAACTGCTTGTACTGGTAAGGATATCCTCTATGATGCAAAAACTTAGAAGAGAATAGATTCTGCTCAACAATATGGAGACGTTGGATGAAAACAGAGTACTTAGGCGATGTTTTACAAGGTAGGCAGGTTATTGGCTCCTTGAATGTTGAAGACCTACCCGTTGGAGAGCACCAGTTTTGGTTTCAAGTCACCAGTGATGGGCTAGGGCAACCTAAGAACATGCCGGTTTCTGTTTTCAAAGGCAGTCAAGAAGGTCCTAAGTTGATGATCACCGCCGGTATTCACGGTGATGAGCTAAACGGAGTGTTGGCTTCACAGCAAATTATCAGGGACTTAGTCGGTAAAACGCTCAAAGGTACGGTAACGATTGTGCCTACTGTGAATTTGTCTGGCTTGCTGAACCATAGCCGTGATTTCATCTCTTCGGATCCGGGTTCTTGCCCTGCTAATCTTAATCGACTCTTTCCGGGTGACGTGAATGGCTTGGCTGCGGAGCGCTTTGTTGCGTCTTTGTGGGAGCGTTTGCTTAAGCATAATGCCACCTTCGCCGTTGACCTCCACACTCAAACTCGTGGCGCAGTTTATCCACTTTATGTGTTTGCTGATTACCGCATAGAACAATGTTTGGAGATGGCGAGGCTGATGCAGCCCGATTGTGTTCTGAATGACCCTGGTGACCCAGGTATTTTGGAAACGGTTTGGAATCGAAGTGGAATTCCGAGCATCACGGTGGAAGTTGGGATGGGGAAATTTACTCAGCCTGACATGATTCAACGAGCGGTAGACGGTGTTTTTAACATGCTATCTTATTATGAAATGTTCGAGGTTGAAATAAATCATCCCGAGAAAATGCAGCTGCCGAGCATGGATTGGATAGAGGGTAATGATGTGGTTTCTATCCGCGCTGATATTGGTGGCTTTGTATTGCCGCAGGTTGAGCTTCTACAGAGCGTAGAGCAAGGTGATTTATTGGCCATTCAATATGACGCTTTTGGTAATGAGTGTCGCCGTTATCACGCGCCGTCTGCCGGACGTGTCCTTAGCTATAACGTGGATGCGCTAAGGGAGCCGGGTGCGCTTGTTTGTCGCTTGCTAAGTTAAGGCTCAGTCGGTTGGACGTTTCCGTGTTAATGCACTGTGTCGCCATTAAAACACGCAAAAAAAAGACCGAGCTAGGCTCGGTCAAAGGACAGTTGTCTAGAGTAAGCACGTCTTGGACTCATCGAGAGAACTGCTTTTAGAGTAGCGAGGCTAGATTAAGAATCCATTGCAAGATAGTGACACTTCGACTGCTTTTCTGTTTCAAAAATAATATTGAAAACATTACCTTAAGCTCATCAAAAGCCGACTGTGAGTTACGCAGGTCGGCTTTTTATTCACTTCTCTTTCGAATTTTTATCTCTATCTACACTCGATTAAAAAGCGTCGTCCACGATCTCTTTTAATCGGTCGTAAGGCACATATCCTGGTAAAACATTTCCGTTCATCATCATGGTTGGAGTGCCCGTTAAGCCGAGTGCACTGAACGTTTGATGGTTAGTGGTTAGAACCTGGTTTTGTTCTTGAGTTGTTTTTAGTTCCGCCTCTGTTCCCGTCTTCTTGGCAACGGCTTCTAGTGAGCTTTTCGAGTGAATACCGCTTTTCGCCATCAGCAATCTATCAACTTCAGGGAATGCTTCTGGGTTATCTTTCCATACTTTCATCGCGTATAGCGCCGCGTTGGTGTCTAGCCCCGCAACTTGTTGTTGCTTAAACGATAAGTACACGTTGATCACTTTAATGTCGCTGTTTTCAGAGGCTAATTGAACCAAGCCTTTTTCCAAGCGCTTACAGTAAGGGCAGTTATAGTCGGTAAAGTTAATGATGACCGATTTACCATCTGGATTGCCAAGGATCGGGTGAGCGTCATTGTTGTATAACCAATCATGGCTTTCCGCTTGGGCTTTCTTCGCTTGCTCTTGACCTGCTACGTACTGCTCTAAACTGGTATGCAACCCAGAGATTGTTGAAGGGTTATCTTTCAGGAATTGATTAATTTCTTCAAGTTGTTGAGTTTGCTCTTTGTTTAATTCTGCGAAGGCATTAGTACTCAATAGTGAGCCTAAAATCAGTGCGCTTATCAGATGCTTTTTCATATTGTCTTTTCTCAAATTCGTGATAATCGTGAGCGCTTATTGGGTTGCGCTCACATTAATGTTGTTTGTTAAACGGGCTGAATCGCTTTATTCACTTAGCTTTGCTCTGTTTTTTCTTTGTGAGCGAGTTAGGCAAAGTAGGTTCTTAACCACAGCCCTATAGGAGAAGTAACGCCTGTTGCGATACTGCTGATCTTTCCGTCTTTGATGATGACGATGCTTGGAGTGACATTAACGCCCCAACTTCTGCTGATTGATCCAGAAAGATCATTGATAACAGGGAAGTCATACTCTTTTGCATCCAAGTAGCGCTGGACACGCTCGTCTGGGCCAGACGATAGAGCGACCGAAACCACCTGATGGGAGTCGTTGAAGCTATTGACGGTTGGGCTCACAAATTTGCAGGCACCACACCAAGTCGCCCAAAAGTAGACAATGACTGGCTTACCATTTTTGCTTAGCTCGATAACATCAATATCTTCGCCTTGGAGCGATTGACCCACAATTGGAATCGCATCGCCCTGAGGCATGCTTCTGCTGTGATAAAAGTCCATGGCAAATGAAACCACGCCAACGATCAATATCATTGAAACCAGTTCCTTTCCCCACTTCTTAAGACGACTTGGCTTTTTGGCCTCACCCTTTACAGCGTCGTCTTCAATCGTGCTAGATTTATCTTCATTGTTGGGAGTCTTCATCAGTTATCTCGCAGCGTCGATGGCTTGAACGACAGTGTCACTGTTGAGAATGACAGGCAGTGGAATACCGCTTTTATAGCTCGGGCCGTAGACGATATTAAATGGCACACCAAATCGCCCATTACTTTGTAAGTATTGAGTGACACTTTCACTTGGTGTTGTCCAATCACCTTTCATCAAAACAATGTCTTCTTGCTGTAGGTGACTGTAGACAGGGTCTTGAAGGATGACGCCGATCTTGTTGGCTTTACAAGTGATACACCAATCAGCAGTCACATCAACAAACACCGTTTTGCCTTCATCAACGAGCTGAGGGATTTGCTTCGCATCCAGCTTTTGCCAAGCGAGATCGTCAACAATCGGAGTCGCCCAGTTATCAGCGGTGACACTACCGACGATCAATGCAGCACCAAACACCAAGGTTGTGGTTGCGACGATAGGAATAAGCACCTTGCGACCCAACTTACGGCCAATCCAAATCAATACTGAAATCACGATAAATAGCGACAGCAGGATAGTTGGGAATTTACCAATGAATGGGCTAAGGAGGCTTGTTAGCCATAGGCTGGTAATGAACATCATTAAGCCAAATACCAGCTTAACTTTGAACATCCACGCCCCAGGCTTTGGAAGCAATTTGGTTAGGCTTGGGAATAGCGCAAAGATCAACCAAGGCGCACTCATACCGATACCAAGCGTGATGAAGATAGCCCATAACTCTTGGTAGCTTGCTCCAAGTGCATACGCGACAGCGGTTCCTAGGAATGGCGCGCTACACGGCGTTGCTAACAGCGTTGCAAACATGCCTTGAACAAAGTGGCCTGAATGTGAGTCATCGCCTTTGGTTGCCATCCAGGTGTTTAAACCTGATGGTAGTCTGAATTCGAATAACCCAAGCAGGTTAATCGAGAACAGCAAAGTGATGATCAGCATGAACCCGATGAACCAAACGTTTTGGAATTGGATTCCCCAACCAATCGCATTACCACCCATTTTTAGAGCAGTCATACCTAGAGCTAACAGCGCAAATGATGTAATGACACCTGAAGCAGAAGCTAAGAATGAGAGTCGAATATGACGATTAGATGCACCTTGGTTTTGAATGATGCTGTTTAATTTCATTCCTAAGACTGGCAACACACATGGCATGATGTTGAGGATCAAACCACCAATTAAAGCGAAGCCTATCATCGCCAAAAAGCCGTTGTTGCTTGTTTGGTAAGCGATCGGTTCTGAGCCAACTTTGGCCGTCATCTCTTCGGCGAAATTAGTGTCTGAAACGGTGACACTCACGTTACGGTCCGTTAAGTCGACTTCACCTATCCAGTTGCTCACATCAAATACGGCCGTCATTGTATTGTCTGTGATGTGGACGCTTGGTTGAGAGAAGAAGTCATCAATCACTTCTTGCCCGTCAATCAACACCATCGGCTTATCCCAGCCATTTTTACTTGTCAGCTGAGTAACCAGTTGCTGCTTGCTCTTGTCCCAAAATAGACCATTGACTGAAGTGCGATTAGATTCTCGTGGAGATTGGCTCATGCCTTGGTTGAACAAGAACATCGCTTCTTCATCGAGCGCTAAAGTTTGTGGGTCAATCGGCAGTTCGATATCGTAATCGGTTAACACACAGATATTGGTACACGACGGAAAGGTAAACGATGCCCTGAATATCGCAGGCTTCGTGTTGTCTTTCAGGGATAAAGTGACAGGAAAGCTGACATGTTTTTTGTAGCCTAACGTCATGACGTCAAGCTGCTCGTAGTATTTAGGTATCGGCCAGTGCCACTCTACTGACTCAATGTTTGTTGAACCAGACCAGTCCCAGCTTGGCGGAATGCCACCTTCGCCTGGGCTGCGCCAATAGGTTTTCCAGTCGCCGTCGAGCACGACATCGAGCACGGTTTGGATCTTAGAGCCGTCATCCGACTGTTCACCCGTCGACATCATTCGCATTTTAACAGGCGGATGCTCAGGCACACTAAGCCAGCCCGTTGTCTGTGCCAAGGCGGTAAATGACGTCATAACCAAAAGGGCAGTGACTAAGGTTTTCGCGCATGTACGCATAGAGAATGCCAATGAATCGACAAACTTAGTTAGTAGTGTGTTGTACACAAATGTATCTCCAAAAAATAAATAAAAGGGTGTAGTAGCCCGGTTATTTACTCTCTAAATATACAGTGCTTTAAATGCAATCGGTGTTTTGTCGGTCGAGTAGAGCGATGATTGTCTCCGGATAATCTCGAGATGTGCGGAGATAAGTTGAATGCAACAGCAATCATCAGAACGAAAGGGATCAGCCAGCCCGTTTTAGGTGCGGCAAAGGTCAGCATTTTCGAACTTAGGCTGCATGAATTTGAATTGGGGGACGTTAACATTTTTGAGGCTTCTAAGCCGAAAACGCTGGCGTATAGAACAGCCATTTTTTCTGAAGAAGCGATGTTGGTTTGGGGATTACTGGTTTCTGTATGAGTTTGTGTGCCAACTAGGACTGATTGGCCATTAGCGGATGCAGATAACGATACTTTCTTGACGGCCAGAGTGCTCGCCAGACAAGTTACGATAACCAGTCCGGTAAGGAAGAGCGCCCAAAGCGAATGCTTTTGTCGGCGGTTCTGTGTGGATAAGAAAAGTAGCGATGTGTTCAGCAAATTAGTCAGTAATCAAATCTGTTAGTCGTTAAAGCAAGCTCATTGAATTGTGGTTAGCTTAGATAAGTTCTCTTCGTGCCACAAGTCATAAAATGGTTAAAGTGAAACTATGTATAAATGCGGGAAACGGCAGATACACGATAAAAGACGCATAAACACCAATTCACGCGAATACGACATTGAGCTGTAGCTAAAGCTCACAACAACTGAAAGTTATCGCTAATTATTCTGTATTGAGTGGTTTATTAACTATCAGGACGGGACAGGCGATACAAAAAAGCCCAACAGATCGTCAGTGAACGTGTTGGGCTTTAATCATTGGTGCTATTGGAAAGGCTTAGTGAGTGCGGCGAGGGCCGTTACGTACCAAGTCTTTACCGTTATCAAACACCTCTTTGGTGATCCAGCGAGCAAGCAGAACTTTATGGCTGCTATTGAATACAGCAACGAAGTGACGACCATCTGAATTATTGGTTGCCATGCCTACACCTTCAACGCCTTCAAGGCCTAAACCGCCAGCTTCCACTGAAATTAGGAATTGCTCTAGTTCTTCTAGAGACTCAATAATATCAAGTTCGTTGTTCATTTTTATGCTCTCTTGCTGTGAGCCAACATCGTATTTAGGGCGCTTTAGTGCTGTGCTCGAATGAAGATATTGGCTGTTGTTCTTTGTTGGATGCGTACTCTACAGGTCATAAGAGGGGATTGGAACTCTCAAATATTAGAAGCAGGCTGATAATTTGCGAATTTTTAACATAACATACGTTTAAATGCTTGTTATCCATATTCTTTTTACTACTATTTATAGGGTCAATTTAGACAGTGATAGGAATTAATATGATGAAGGTTTGGCGTTGTCTATTGTTAATGTTGGCGTTTGTCGCATTTGGAAGTTATGCGCAGAGCGTTGAGAAAATCGCAGAAGTACAAGATCAGTTAATGCTCGATCTAGCAACATTAGAAACGGCGCATGATGCTGAGAAGCCCTTTCTTGAAGATATCTTAAGGCGTAAGAATCAGGGCCTACGCGAAGAGATTTTTTCACAGCTATCGTCAGATAAAAAAGAGGGGCTGGATGTCACTCTTGCTCAGCAGGTCGAACTGCTACAAAAATTGCTGTCGTTGAATGAAACTAAAATCGTTTCAATGAGTAAAGAAAACCGTTCAGCTGAAGGTGACGCTAAAAAACGCCTTGAATTGCGTATTCAAAAACGAATCGGAATGATGGATGTCTATTATCAGCAGCTTGCTAAGACCTTAAATTGGTCGAAAGAGCGTGGTGTTGATGTTGCTGTTCCTGAAGGTGAGCTCAAAACGGCACTTGTTTCTCGTTCTCAATATCTTACTAATGCCATTCTATACACGGATACACAACGTCAAGATTTAGAACGCCGGTTATCTTATGTAAGTGAAGAAGAGAAAGCGACGATTAAAACTGAGCTTGAACGCTTCAGTGAGCGAACTAGCGTTATGGTCGCGAGCTTAGAAGAAACCATCGCGCTAATGGAACCGTTTGGCGTGGATGTGACTTCGTACAAACGTGTTTTGCTAGCGACGACAGGTGACATTAACGCCGATGTGTTGGATGTTGGTGTTGCACTGGAGCTGTTGGATGGTTGGCTTCGTTCGTTCAGTTCATGGGCTTTTGAAAATACCCCTTCTTTTATCGTTAAACTTGCTCTGTTTCTCGGTATTTTGTATGTAACTCGCCTTATTGCTAACGTGGCTCGCAAAACCGTTCGTAAGAGTGTTTCGCACTCTAAAATGGACTTCAGTGTATTGATGCAGGACTTCTTTGTATCCATCGCATCTAAAGCGGTCGTGTTTATTGGTTTGCTTATCGCACTGTCTCAAATAGGGATAGAGCTAGCACCTCTTCTTACTGGTTTCGGTGTAGCCGGTGTCATCATTGGTTTCGCATTGCAAGACACACTATCTAACTTTGCATCGGGTTTGATGATCTTGATCTACCGTCCTTATGACGTCGGTGACATGGTTAAAGTGGCAGGCGTGCAAGGCACGGTAAAAGACATGAGCTTAGTATCGACGACTGTTCAAACCATTGATAACCAACGCTTGGTGATCCCAAATAACAAGATCTGGGGTGACGTGATCAACAACATCACGGCAGAACGTGTGAGACGTGTTGATATGGTTTTCGGTATTGGTTATTCAGATGATATCGATAAAGCGAAAGCGGTATTGAACGACATCATTCTTGCGCACCCTCTAGTACTGAAAAAACCGGAGCATATGATCAAGCTTCATACCTTGAATACGTCTTCTGTTGATTTCGTAGTACGACCTTGGGTTAAGACTGATGACTATTGGGATGTGTACTGGGATGTAACGGAAACCGTGAAGAAACGCTTCGATGAAGAAGGCATCACGATTCCATTCCCTCAACGAGATGTACATATTTACAATCACGAAGAGAACTAAACGAAAGATCTAGTATGAAAAGCTATTACGAAAAAGCTAAGCATGGCTTAGAGCCATCATTCTTAATGTGATATCAAATGGACGCTGAACAAGCGTCCATTTTTATTGGCTGCCGCTTATGTTGAGCTTCATTCTTTTATGTCACTCAACCACCTTAGAATTACGTTATGATGGGGTAGGCTTAATCTGGAAAGTTGAAATCGAATGGACGATTCACAGCAAAAAACGAATACTAGAAATACAACGGTAAGAAAAGCGACGCGAATTGAAAGTGTTATGAACTCTGCGATGTGGCATTTAACTCAGAGAGACATGACGGAAAGCGAGTTAGTGGCGAAGCTCAAAGTGAAAACCGACAATCAAGAATGGATCGATGAAACTCTAGGGACATTGAAAGGCTTCGGGTATCTCAAGTCTGACCAAGTGTTTGCAGAACAATTCGTGGAACAAGCTTTCTCTGGTGAATTCGGTTCTCGATACATTGTCGAAAAACTGAAGAAGAAGGGGCTGACCGATTCAGTGATTTCTGATGCAATCCATAAAGTGTCGTTCGAAAAGTCTATTGATGAACAAACCATCTTGATAGACCGAATCAACCACTACTATTCAAGCTTTACCATGAGCCGTGAAAAGCTGGTTGCGACACTGCAAAAGCGTGGCTTTAGCTATCAACAAGTTAAGGTAGCGATTGACCAGCACCCACAAGCGCATCAACTGAAAAGTAACATTCAAATTAAGGCCGAGAAAGCCGACTTGGAAAAAGAGGTGCTCAAGTACGCTCGTAAAGGCAAGGGCCTGACCGCCATTCAGCAAGAACTTAGACAACGACAAATCGACACAAGTGAGCTGTCATCGCTCATCGACCGATTGATTAATGAAGAGCAGCTAGATTTCTATTCTTCTTGTTTAGAACAGTTGCAGAAGAAGCCTTATGACCTAAACGATCATAAAGAACGCTCTAAGGCTTACGCGATGCTAAGTCGAAAGGGGTTCTCTTCTGACGAGATCAAATTTGCATTGAGTGAAGATAACGAATAACTAAGCCGGAAAAATTTCCTATTGTAGTATGTTGGTTTGTCCTAAGTAACTATTGGACAAAAGTGTGTCAACGGTTTTGCTAAATTAGCAAATTACGGATTAGTCTACGTACTGCAAATTGCTTTTCTAGCTCTATGCGTTTATAGTCTTCACCAGTTTGAGGGAGTAGCTATTTTGCTTTGCTAGCATTGCAAAAGGTTGTGTCAACATATTTGACCAGACGTCATGGTGCAACCAGTAGTTTTTAGTACCTACCCAGCGAGACTCGAACAACTTACACACTTTATGCGAGGGCTAAGTGTGGGGTTGTTCGTGTTTGTTATAAGCCCTCTGAATACTTATTCTATGACTGTTTTTTTACTCCCATCGTTAGCGTTATCAATCGGCTTAGTTTTAGTGGCATTCAGTGCAGATCGGCTTATTTCTGCATCTGCAACCTATGCCAAGCATTGCAACATATCATTGATTTTTATAGGTATGACTGTTGTTGCGTTTGGAACATCGGCCCCCGAATTACTCGTATCCGCCGTTGCTGCTTTAAATAATGCAGGAGAGTTGGCTGTAGGCAATGGTATTGGTTCTAATATTATTAATATTGGTCTTGTGCTTTCCATTGCTGTGTTAATGGCTCCCATCCAAGCTAACAAGCGCTTTATCAAAAAAGAGTTTCCGATATTGGCAGGATCAATGCTGATCTGTAGCGCACTGATGTCCACAGGAAAGCTAAATATTACAGACGGTCTATTATTGGTGATTTTTCTAGCCGTATACTGTTTCTATTTAGCTAAGTCCGTAAGACAAGGTGAGGTTTCTGAAGATGATCTCGAGTTCTTGCCATTAACTAAAAAACGAGCCGGGTGGGAAAGTTTAGTGATGTTGTTACTGCTGTTAACCTCATCGCGGTTAATGGTCTGGGGAGCGGTTAACTTGGCTCAACTAGCTGGTTTGAGCGAGCTTACCATTGGATTGACTATAATTGCATTTGGGACAAGCTTACCCGAACTGGCGGCTGCGATTGCTGGAGTGCGCAGAGGAATGTACGACATTGTATTTGCCACTGTAATAGGCTCGAATATTTTCAATTTATTGGGAGTAATCGCTATACCTTCGATAGTAGGTCAAGAGTTGATCATTCCAGAGCAAGTCGTAAGCCGAGATATTCCTTACATGATTATTTTAACAGGGGTATTAGGTGTAATGCTTGCTGTTCCCTTGCTTAAATCACAATCATCGAGTAACAAACAAGCCACTTACACTCTTCATCGTTGGGGAGGTACTTTGCCATTAATGATATTTATAGCTTACCTAACAAAAGTAGCTAATTCGGCATTTTAGGACCTCGAAGAACATAGTTTCGAATTCTGTTAACTAACATCCGAAAGACAACATTCACCTTTATATCCTCCCCAACAGTTAATGCTGTTGGGAGATAATCTTACTATTTCTGCCAACATGTTTAGGTTCAATACCCAGAGTGTTTATCCGTTTCTAACATTAGAAAATTTTGGATAATCTCAGCAGACTCGCTTAACGAAGAGCAATTACTCTAAGTGAGAATGGGGCAGAAACAAGCTAGTAAAACAGCACCAACCCTTGTGATCACCAAGCGATTC
>NZ_JBFRPB010000024.1:0-20686 GCF_041471785.1 Vibrio sp. 10N.261.51.C6
TGGCAACGATTTGTCACCGCACAAAAGGCCATCGTTGATGGGCTCATCTGGGCCAGTTTACTTGCGCTGATCATTAGGCGTAGTATTGCGCTTCAGATAATGCCATCGGTCTCATTGTTTAAAGCGGCAAAAAATGTGGATGTCTGGCTGTTACCAATATTTGAATGTATCAGTCACGGCGCATGGTCAGAAATCAGCAATAAAATCGAATGGGCTACCAGTTATATATCAAGGAACGCTCAAAAGTCAGCGCAGAGGAAGTCTAAAGAAAACATTACGTTAGACGGAATTTACGCTGAGCTTAGTGCTTAAGGTTCTGTCTATGGTAGGTTCTTGATTTAGTTCCATTGAATTACGCAACAAAGCCAACCCAATACAGCAGGCACTTGTATGTGGGATGAAAGACGCCCTCCTAGATAATAGGGAAAACCTGAACACTGCTTCCCCCAAAAAACGGAGAATGAGTGCCGACCGAGAGTTCGATTGATAAGGTCTTCATAATAATTTAAAAGGTAAATCTCGTGAGCTCTAAGGTGTTCACGAGATTTGGTTTTTCAAAATGACATTGAGAGTCAGCGCTTTATATTAACTTGAATTTCTACTCCTGACACACGATGTACGAAAGTAAAATGCTCTTGGCTTCTAGTGCTAATAAGAACAATCCCTTTCTTTGACATAATGGTCCAATAAGGTAGAACAAAGGCATCAAAACACTCTACGTGTGACATGGGAGGAGGGCTTACGAGCCCTGCAATTTCTCTCAGTGTTTCAAAGTCACCAAACAGTGCCTGCTGTGTTTGCCAATCTATTCCTAATGCCATTAATGACATAGATGTTGTGCTTGGCTTATCTTCGAGGCGCTCAAAAAGCTGATAGAGGCAGTGGATATCTTGATAGTCATACTGTTTTGATAACGCAAGCAACGAGGTTTCATCCCCTTCAAAATAGCTTTGCTTGAACGCCTTATAAACCGTGTGCAACTCATCATAGTTGAACTTACTCATGTGAGCCTCCCAGTTGAAGTGAGAACTGGTTCACCGCACTAAGCATAAGTTTCAGTTTTGTTTGCTTACCATATCGGCCAAATGTCATTGAGGGGTGATGATGGCCAACGATATCAGCGACTGTAGACTCAGCCACTTCCTTTTGCTTAAGAACATCAATGAAAGTGTGACGGAGGGAGTACGCAGTAGGGCGTTGCCCTGCTTTCAATCCGATCTTAGATAGGAGTCTGCCGAATTGTTGGCAATATTGTTGGCTCCAGTCCTTGTTGAGACCCAGTGGCTTGTAATCGAATAGATCGGTTTTGCTATTGTTCTTACGAAGCTCAACATACTCAAGAAAGCCATGTTTGATTAGACTCTGATGAATGGGGACTTGTCGCAGAGCATAACGATTCTTGATCCGCTGTCCGTGACCTTCATCTGTTACGTTTAAGTAAGGGACTGGACCGCTAACGACCACGTCTTCTGTACGTAGCTGACACACTTCATTCGGCCTCATCCCCATGTACGTGAGCAATAAAGTAACCCAGTAGAAACCAATATCCACTTGCTGAAACTGCTCAGATGAGAAGAGTGTTGAAAGCTGACTCTCTGACCACCTTGAGCGCTGCTTATCAGCTTTTATAGACTTCTTGAAAGTCGCTTTGATATCTGCAGACACGTTTCTTTCAATCAAAGACATGGTCGCACACCAACGTATAAATTGACTCAGCGCGGCGTAGTAATCTTTACAGCTTTTTGCTGAAAGACTAGAGCTATTGAGAGTCTTAATGTACTCCATCAGTGCCATCGCAGTTATTGTTGATAAACCAGATGGCGTAGTGCTCTCAAAGAAAAAGGTAATGCGCTGTTTCAACTGATGGACAGTCAATGCACTGACCCCTTGAACCCCTTTGAACTCTAGAAAGTGTTCTAACGCTTCACTCCAATGCTTTTCTTCACTCAAACGCTTAGAAGTATGACTTATGGAAGTTATACAACCTAAATGTAAGCGATCGTCCTGCTTTTGTGATTGTAAGTTCAGGTGGTGGGACAAAATGCCTTTTAGATGCAACTGAAACTCTGAAAAGCACAGAGAGTCTGTAGTACGAAAGGCCTCTTTGACAGCACTGACAAGGCTTAAGCCAATGACTTTAGCTAGCTTAGGGTCTTTTGTTCGAAGGCTGATTTTTAGATCGAATGGGAATCCCAACGCTTTCAACTGTGCTGGAGTACAGATTCGTGCGTAATAGACACCGTGGGGAGATTTTTGTATATACATTGACTTACCTCGTTGGTTCGAAGCAAATTCAAGTCTTACAGATACAAAAAAAGCCTTTGATAATCAAAGGCTTTTTTTGATGAATAGTGGTGGAGGGATAGGGATTTGAACCCTAGAACCGCTATTAACGGTTGCCGGTTTTCAAGACCGGTGCTTTCGACCACTCAGCCATCCCTCCAGTGGCGTGAATAATATAAGGGGTGGAGGATCTTGTAAACCCTTAATTTTCATAATTTTGTTTTGTTGCTTGTTTTCTAATCATTCACGGCAATAAAAAAGGGAAGCCATTGGCTTTCCTTTACTGTTTGCTGATTATTTAGTCATTTTTTGTGTAGAAACGCTGTAGCTCTGTCAGGCCTTGCATCAACACAGGTAAGCGAGGGCTTACGTTTTTCAGGCGCTTGTAATTTTGGTCGTACAATTTGTAGTTACCAAATTTATCCAACACCGTTGTTTGCTGGTCAGTAACAAGAGCAAGTTCACGAGAGTCGCCCGCGAGAATCCACTTTCTGTTACGTTCATTAAACAGGCTGCGACCACTACTGAAATCTGTTGGGTTCGAAGATACACCCAATAGCTCTTGCATCAGTGTTACTGACACGTCTAGATGACTAGAACGGTGGGTGTATTCAGAAGCAGACTTGCCAGGCCAGCTGATAAACAGTGGTACTTGTAACTGATAACGACTGTAGTTGGAGTTTGCACCCCAGCTGTTGGTTTTGGTTTCGTTAAACTCAGTACCGTGGTTAGAGGTAATGATAACCACCGTGTTATCGGCAAGCTCTAAGCGTTCCAGTTCAGCGTAGATAGTTGCTAGCTGAGCATCGGCCGCTGTCGCCGACTTTTGATAGTCTGCTGCAAAACGCTCTGCTGTCGTTAGCGTAGAGTCCGACTCTGAACTTGAATCGTAGCTGGCGAAGTTATCCAGTGTGGTTAATTCAATAAAGTTAAACCAAGGGCGTTTAGCTTGCGGTGATTGAATCCAGTTAGACCAAGCTTTTATGGCACTCTGGTCATCATAAGTTGCTTGCTCTGGCATCACATCACGGCCTCGGAAGATGATATCCGAGTACAGTGCATCACTAAAGTTGTCGCCACTGAAAGCAGCGAACTTGTAATCGTGATTCTCTAAAACATCGAGCAATACTGCGCTTGACCCCTGAGCTTCAATGCTGCTTGCGTAGCTGCTCGGTAGGCCGTAGAACAAGCCAAAAATACCAAACATATCGTTACTTGAACTGTAGTGGTTGGTGAAGTTGATCGACTGTTGTGCGTAGGCATAGCTGTTTGGCATCGCTGTCGCATTAAGAGCGTCAGAGCGAAGGTTGTTCACACTCACCATCAGGATATTAAGATCATCACTGCGGCGGTTGTATTGAATTTTTTCTAGCGGGTAGCTAACTAGGTTTACATTCTCTTTGTTCGCTTCTAAACGCTCAAGGTACTCTTCACGGTCTAATAGGCCATGTTTTTCCATAAAGCTTTTCGCTGTCATAGGGTAAGACAGTGGGAAGTTCGCTTTCTGGCTAGTAATTGGGTTATAGAAGTACGCATCAGCCCACATGTAGGTCAAGTGGCTGCTGATGAAACACAAGAAGAAGACGGCAGTAATCGGACGGCCAATGTGTTTATGAGACAGTTTACGCTGCTTACGCCAAACCCACTCAGATAGACCGAGTTGCAGCAAGAAGATAAGCGGCATAACAATGAAGAGGTGCTGCAAATCAGACGTGAATGCAGATTCCTCTCCACTGAATAAAACCTCCCACACGACAGGCGTCAGGTGGAGGTTTATATTTTGATACGTTTGGGTATCAATCAGTAGGACAGTTAAACCTATGGTCGCGAAGATAACGGCAACCAAACGTAATAACTTCCTCGACGGAAGAATAAAAGTGAGCGGGAACAGCACTAATAGATAGAGCGCGAACACTAAAAAGCCAAAATGACCAACCCACGATGCAGCCAAATAGAATTGGCCTAGCAAGGTTTCTGGCCAAGCAGATTGAGTAATATAACGAGTACCAATCAACATCGCAGCAATGATGTTGAAAAATGCAAACCAGTGACCCCAACCAACCAGTCGAGATACACGATCGCTATATGAGTTTGCGCTGTCTACCATTTATAATTCTTTTATCCGTCAATCAAATTTAGTGAGACTTTTTATCTTCAAGAGAAGAAATTAAAGCCTCGGCAAATTTTTCAGCAATTCCTTTGCGTTGTGAAGCAGCAACATTCTGATTTAAGACATTGGTTGCGATATTTCCAGCGATCATCAGTGAAAGTTCTGGCGAAGCTTTGTGCTTAGTTAGTACAGCACCTACTTCAGCTAGGATTTTTTCAACTTGATCATCTGTGTATTTAGATATAATCGGCATAAGGACTCTAATAATGATAGTAAAAGCGGCTTATGATAACCTACTATGCACGACAACTGAAACCTGAACGGTAATATTTTCACTATGAGCCTTCACCTTTCCAACGTAATTTTACACCAGCTGAGCAAGAACGATCAGGATGAGCTGATTGTTAACTATCGTGCTGAATCTCTAGAAAACGATGCTTCATCTGAAAGCCTAGTTGCTGAACTTCACCGTGTTTTTAATTCAAAAGCAGGCAAAGGGTTTGGTTCTTTCAAATCTGACAGCGAATTCCAGCAGTGGTTGCATCAACTTCGTGCTGGTGAGACAAACTTTTACGATTTTTCTCAAAAGAGTGCGCAACGTCTAAAAGACGAACTATCAAAGTACCCATTCGCTGACGAAGGTATCTTGGTAATGGCTGAATATCAGTCACTTGCAACAGATTATCTTTTCATTGGTTTATTGCCTTCAAACCAAAGCCTAAAGGTAACTGAAGGGCTTGATATTAGTGCGACTGACTACCTTGATATCTCAAAAATGGATATCGCGGCTCGTCTAGACCTTTCAACTTATGAGACTGATAAAGAATCAAACCGTTACTTAACTTACATTAAAGGACGTGTTGGCCGTAAAGTCGCGGATTTCTTCTTAGATTTCTTACAAGCTGAAGTTGGTTTGGATGCGAAACAGCAGAACCAAGTACTGATGCAAGCGGTAGAAGACTTTGTTTCTGACTCTAAATTAGAGAAAGAAGAAGCGATCAGCTACAAAAAGCAGGTTGCGGATTACTGTAACGAGCAGCTTAAAGCGGGCGATGAAGTACAAGTTCGTGAACTTTCTGGTGAGTTGCCAGCAAGCACTGATGGCACAAGCTTCTTTGACTATACTAGTGAGCAAGGCTACGAGTTAGAAGACAGCTTCCCAGCCGATCGCGCAACTATGCGTAAACTAACAAAATTTGTTGGTGCTGGTGGCGGTTTGAATGTTAGTTTTGATAGTCTGCTTCTAGGCGAACGTATCTTTTACGATCCGGAGACAGACACGCTAACGATTAAAGGCACTCCACCGAACTTACGTGACCAACTGACTCGCAATAAGTCATAGTCCGAAGTTAACGGATAAAAGCGGCAGCAGGACGTTGTCGCTTATTTTGTGCTTAATCTTTTAGCTACGGTCATGGCTTCAAGTTAACACGCACAAGGAATATAGATGGAACAATCAGTAGCAAAGCCCAAACGCTTTAAAAAACCAGCCACCTTTTTGGTTGTGCTCTTGGCTCTGTGGTTACTTCCTTCCTTGGCTCTTCTTAATCTAAGCCGTTCCTACACCAATTCTCTAGCTCAAATCGAAGAGCTCGGTATTCGAGTCAACGAATTGAGGCAATCGCTTTATTTCTCAGAACCGCTTCGAGTCTCTCGTATCAATGATCTCGCACTCGATGCTCAGTTGGTTTATTCGATCCGACTGCAGATTGAATCTGATTTCCAACACGCCTTGTTTCGTCCTGATGTCAACCAACTGTTGTACGTAGCTGATCAGTTCCTAGAAAAGTTCGATGAGTTCATTCCAATAGAAAGCCAAGTTCAAGACATCGTTGATAACATTAAGATCTTGCGTGCTGATAAAGAGCTTTCCCCTCAGCTAAAACCGCTCCTCAACGAATTCGGTGTTGTGGTATTTGAAGCCATGTATTCTGAAAATCAAAGTTCGTCAGCGACTTATCGCGCCTTTGATTCCATTCTAGAAAAATCTTATTCCTTAGAAAACGAAGAACAAGATGCACTCCAACAACTACTGGCTGATGCGTCAGCATTGTTGAGTGATTACGCTCAGCTTAACTATTTGGTTGATAAGATTAAGAAAAACTCAGTAAATGAACAGATCATAAAACTCGAAGCTGAGTTCCATGATCGTCAATTCAACCTATTGTTGGTGATGCTAGGCTTAAGCTTGGTGGCGATGAGCGGGATAGTGTTTTGGGGCGTTAGGTCCACAAAAACGATGAAAGAAGCAGACCAAGAACTCAGCTCTGAACTAGAAATTAATTCAAGTGAGGAAGACGCTTCTTATAGCGATGTTGTTTCCTCAGCAGTGAAACAAGCAGATAGTGACGCTTATGTATCCGAGAACAGGCCAACGCGCCAGTCTTCCGACTCTCAACCTCCGCAGAGCGTTAACGTTACAAGCCAACCCGTTGTACCGCAATACTCTATTCAGCAAGTCCCTGAACAGGCGCCAGTAGTAGAGAAACACGTTGCCAGTGTCACAGATTCAAAGCCTGCGATTGATATCGAAGACATGTTAGAAACGCTCGATGGTGATGCTGAGTCTGTCGAACTCTTGCTTGGTGTGTTTGTACAAGACCACGCAGGTGACTACGAGAAGTTTAAGTCTTTGTTGACCAAAGATGAAACCTCCGCGGCTCGCATTGTACATAGCTTAAAAGGCGTGGCTGGCAGTATTAAAGCGTCTCGGTTAGCCATCATTGCCGCAACCATTGAAATGACAATGAAGCAGTCCAGAGCGATCAGTGAACATGATTTAGCTGAACTAGAGCAGGCTATAAAAGCCTCTGTGGATTCTGCTCATGAATATTTAGACAGTCAGCGTTAACTTTTACAGGATTTTTGACAATACTCTGACGAAGCGCTCATACAATCAGCGCCCTTAGTCTTTGTCAGAGGTTTATATGTTACGAGTTTCGAGTCGAAGTTGGATGGTGTTGGTGCTTAGCATTGTGCTAAGTGGTTGTTCTCTCTTAGAAGTTAAGTTAGATAGTCAAACGACGCCTCTCACTCAACAAGAGTTAAATGCTCGGCTCATGACGCGTGAATACGCCAAGATGTTTTTTACACGAGTAGAAGACTCGGCTGATTTAATCGCGCAATTTTATCCTGCTGATGACACTTTACATCAATCTTATGTGTTGCTTTGGAAGATCCATGCAGAGCAGGGATTACAACAAGCGGCTTACCAAACTTCCCCAATGTCTGCGTTAATTGACTCGTGGGTTTTCACTGCCCAAATGAATCAGTTTTATAGCCAAGGCGATGGCGCGGACCTATTCGCGACGGATGATGCGGTAGAGGCTGCTCGTTTTCTTGACCAAGAAGCAGAGAAATTGGCAAAGGGTGTATTGAACTCCAGTGATTTCAAAAAAAGCAAAGCGTTCGTTGCTCAGTTTGCCGCTAGCCACCCATTTAAAGATCTCACATTCAGAAGCACGCCTGCTTACCGTGAATGGCTAAGTTACCTTGGTAAAGACGAGTCGCAAATCGTCCAGAGTTTAGGCACCATGCCAGAAGCAATGAGCGATGCATCAGACCGCTTAAGCTTAATGGCTGACCAGACACCGAAACTGATGACGTGGAAAGCTGAGTTGGTTGCATTGAATAGCTCGCTAACGGGTGAAGACCTATCGATGACGCTAGAAAGCCTTCGTCAAACATCAGCAAGCATGCAAGACTTTATTGAGAACAACCCAGAATACATGCAAACGCTAGCCTCTATTATGTCGACAGAAATGCAGCCATTGCTCAATGATCTTAGTGACAAAACAGACCAAAAACTGGCGATGTTGAGCGATGAACGTGTGGCTTTAGAAAAAATGGTGACACGTGAGAGAGAAGCACTTGTAGAGATGATTGCGAAAGAGCGCATCGAGATTGCGGGTATTGTGACTTCAGAGAGAGAACTGTTCACACAAGACCTTGATCGCGTCTCTCAAGAGGTGGTGGTACTGGCGATTGATAAACTGATGGAGTTAATCAAAGGTGTGATTATCTACTTCATCCTGTTTATCTTAGTAGTGTTCTTTGCACCGTTAGGCATCGGTTACTGGTTGGGTAAACGAACCGCCAATAAATAGATAAATAAGTAAATCAGCAGATCAAAAAAGAGCGCTCTAGGGCGCTCTTTTTGCATTTATCCATTAACGTTTTGAGTTACGTTCGAAAGCGTTAGCTCCTGAACTTAAGCTTGTTGCTTGCTTAACTCTGTTGCTTCTTCAGCTTCAAACGCTGGTGCTGTTGGTTCACACTTATCAACGAACCAACCCATGTAAGATGTCACGATAGTCACGATGATACAGATGAAGCTTAACCACATGAACGGTGCGTAAGACAGCGTCGCAACACCAAGAATACTCGCCATGTAGATACCGTTATCACTCCACGGAACCATACCCGACGTTAACGTGCCACCAAACTCAGCATTACGCGATAGGTTCTTACGTTTGTAGCCTAAACGGTCGTAGTTTTTCGCACAGATTTTTGGTGTAAGGATTAACGATACGTACATTGCAGAACCGAATACGTTACCCATGAAAGCCGTACCAATTGTGCTAGTCGCTAGTGAACCTGCGCTGTTTACGCGGCGCTCAAACACCTTAGCGATTGTCTCTAGTACGCCCACTTTATCCAGTAAGCCACCAAAACCTAGACCAAATACGATAACCGCAACTGAACCCAGCATTGAAGACATGCCGCCACGGTTAAGAATCGAATCAATAAACTCTACGCCAGATGAGATTGAGAACGGTGCCCAAGCCGTGTTGAATGCCGTTAGGAAGTCGATATCTTGGATCATGACTGCCCAGATAATACCCAGCAGAGAACCAAAACTGATGACCGGGAATGAAGGCATACGGAAAGCCAACAGACCAAGCACGATAAGTACCGGAACGAATGAGTAAGGCGTGATGTAGAACTGAACTTCCATTGCTTTGATTACAGAGTCTACTTGGCTCATGTCAACGTTGCCCGCGTAGTGGAAACCAAACGCAGTAAACATGATGCCTGTAATCACGTAGCTGATTAACGCAACTGGAAGCATGCCCTTGATGTGTTCAACCACTTCAACACCAGACATTGAAGAAGCCAGAATCACTGAATCAGAAAGAGGAGACATCTTGTCACCGAAGTAACAGCCTGACAGCACGGCACCTGCAGTAATCGGTGCTGGAACACCTAGGCCTTGGCCGATACCCATCATCGCGATACCTGCTGTACCCGCAGCACCCCAAGAAGTACCGGTCGCCAATGCAGTTAGAGAACAGATGATCATGGTCGCTAAAAGGAAGATAGAAGGGTGGATAGCTTTCAGACCATAGTAAATGATAGTAGGTACGATCCCGCCTGAGATCCAAGTACCAACAAGAGCGCCAACGGCTAAAAGTATTAAAACCGCGCCTAAGCCATTGGATATTCCTTTGAGTGCTGCTTTTTCTAAGTCTTTGTATTGGTGTCCAAGACGAATACCAAGAACCATGATAATGAACCAGCCAATATACAAGGCAAGTTGAATTGGAAGGTCAAGCTTTGCAGTAAAGGAAAAAGCAAGGGATAGAAATAGTCCTAACGCGATGAATACCTGCAATAGGTTCGGTAGGCGAGTTTTACTCTGCTTCATAAAAGCCTCTTGTGATTTCGAGCATTTATAGTGCTTCGTTATAGTGTGTGGTGCAAAACGGACACTACAGTAATTAGTTTATTATATCGAAAAAATACGCCCAAGTTGTGATATTTGACTGTTAACTCAATCAATTGTGGTTTCATAATCTAAATTTTTGTTACATTCATGATTGTTACATGTTGAAATCTGTCGCACGTTGTTTTCGTTTTGTAAAATAAAACTCTGATTAACCTTGGTTTAAAAGAGGGATTTACTGTTTGTGATGAGCGTCGATTGAATCGACTTTGGCGATGTAAATGTTTGAATTTGACGATAATGGACGCTTAATCAATGAGGTGGAGATGGAATGTCGATACAGAGATAACTGCACGATTCATTACGTTCACTTAAAAGAAACGAAAAAGTTACACTTTTTGACAAAAAGCACTTGAGTTCTGTTTCTGAAAAACTTATAGATGGGGGAGAGCAATTTTTAATTTATACATGGAGAGTGAGCGATGAGAGTAGGTCTAGTTGGTTGGCGCGGTATGGTTGGTTCTGTACTGATGCAACGTATGGTTGAAGAGAAAGACTTCGACTTGATTGAGCCTGTTTATTACAGCACATCTCAGATTGGTATTCCTGCCCCTGTTTTAGGTGGTAAAGATGCGGGTCTACTTCAAGACGCTTTTGATATTGATAGCCTAAAACAGCTTGATGCTGTGATTACCTGTCAAGGCGGCGATTACACATCAAAAGTATACCCAGCACTGCGTCAAGCAGGTTGGAAAGGTTACTGGATTGATGCAGCATCTACTCTGCGTATGGATGCTGATTCAATCATCACTCTTGATCCTGTTAACTTGGCTCAAATCCAGCAAGGCATTCACAGCGGCACCAACACGTTCGTTGGCGGTAACTGTACTGTGAGCTTAATGCTTATGGCTCTAGGTGGTCTGTACGAGAAAGGCATGGTTGAGTGGATGAGTGCCATGACTTACCAAGCAGCTTCTGGTGCGGGTGCTAAGAACATGCGTGAGCTGATCTCACAAATGGGTGTGATCAACGACAGCGTAAGTTCTGAGTTAGCAAACCCTTCAAGCTCAATTCTTGATATCGATAAGAAAGTGGCTGATACGATTCGTTCATCTTCATTCCCAACAGACCAATTTGGTGCTCCGCTTGCAGGCTCACTGATTCCTTGGATCGATGTGAAGCGTGAAAACGGTCAGAGTAAAGAAGAGTGGAAAGCCGGTGTTGAAGCGAACAAGATTCTTGGTCTAGATGGTCAGCCAATCCCAATTGATGGTACTTGTGTACGAATCGGTGCAATGCGTTGTCACGCTCAAGCACTAACGATCAAGCTTAAGCAAGACGTGCCAATGGACGAGATCGAAGAGATCATCGCAACGCACAATGATTGGGTTAAAGTGATTCCTAATGACCGCGACATCACGGCACAGGAGCTAACACCAGCGAAAGTAACAGGCACAATGTCTGTACCTGTCGGTCGTCTGCGTAAGATGTCGATGGGTAACGACTTCCTAAACGCCTTCACGGTTGGTGACCAACTACTTTGGGGTGCTGCAGAACCACTACGTCGTACTCTACGCATTATCCTTGCTGAGAAATCGTAATAGGCAAGATTGCTTAAATTCTATTAGCTGATAAACCGAAAGGGTTGACGACAAACGTCAACCCTTTTTAGTTTATTGCTACCTCGTTATTCGGCCCTCGAAACTGCCCTTAAATCTCTTCGCATCTCGCTACTCGAATCTCGTGTCTGCTTTTATTTCTCGTCGGTGACGACACGCTTGTCTGGATCCGCTAATTCGCTAGCACAGTGCTTGCAATACATGGCGTCTGAATCATGACCCGCTCGGTTACAATTCGGGCACTTAACCAACTCTTTGTGCGAGTTCATCTCATTACTGAGTTCTGCAGTAATGATCCCGGTTGGCACGGCTAAGATAGAGTAACCCAATAGCATGGTCAGTGATGCTATGGCTTTACCAAGCGCGGTCTGCGGCACCATGTCACCATAACCTACCGTAGTGATAGTCACGATGGCCCAATAGATACTGTGAGGAATACTGGTGAAGCCATTGTCAGGACCTTCAATAACAAAGATCAAGGCGCCAAAGATAACCACCAAGATGCCGACGGTGCTAAAGAAGATCAGTATCTTTCGTCGTGCCATTAATAGTGAGCGCAACAGAATATTGGAATCTTGCAGGTAGCGAACCAGCTTTAGAATTCGGAAGATACGCATCACACGCAGCAGTCTCACCACACCCATAAATGAAGCGCCTGGGAAGATGATTGCTAGGTAGGTCGGAAGAATCGCCAATAGGTCAACGACACCATAAAAACTGGTGGCGTAAGATTTTGGCTTTGGGGAGCAATAGAGCCTTAACAAATACTCAAGAGTGAAGAGTGCAGTGAAGGTGTATTCGATATAACGCAGCTGTTGTGACCATTCGGTCATCACATTAGGGATGGATTCTAAGATCAGAACCAACAGCGAAGCCAAGATTGCAACGATCAGAGTTATATCAAATGCACGTCCGGCTGGCGTGTGAGTACCAAAGATAATGACGTACAAATGATGCTTGAGTGGCTTGCGTGACATAAGGAGAGGTTCGTCTTCTGTTAAATGCATTAACAGTCATTATACAAGCTTCATAATAACGAGGCGAGTGAAAGCCCAATTGCTTTACTCGCCTCATCTATATTTCAATATTGTTGCCCTTTATAGAGCAACCGAAATGTTGTTAAACGTTATGCCAAGCCTGGGAACAGATTACGTAGGCCATTGGCGATGAACTCGATGCCCAATGCGCCAAGAATCAGACCCATGATACGAGTGATCACGTTGATACCCGTTTGACCTAAAAAGCGAACGATAACCGGCGCTGAACGGAACAAAAGCCAAGAGCACGTTGCGAATGCGATGATGCTAATGCCGATGCCGACCGTATCAATAGCAGCAGGGTAGCGAGAACCATAAACAATGGTCGAGCTGATTGCACCTGGGCCTGCCATTAGCGGCATAGCAAGTGGAACAACGCCGATCTGCTCTTTGCTGATGTATTCAGACTTCTCTTGTTTGTTCTGCTTATCTTCACCGAGCTTACCGCTCATCATCGAAAATGCGATGCTCAATAACAGTAAGCCACCAGCAACGCGGAATGAATCCAACGAGATGCTAAACATATCAAGAAGCATTTGCCCTGCAACAAGTGACATAATCAAGATCACGGCAACAGCAATATTTGCTTGTAAGGCTGTCCTGTTCCTCTCTTCTGGCGGCATATGAGCAGTAAGAGAAACAAAAACAGGCATGATGCCGATTGGGTTTACGGCAGCAACAAGCCCAAGGAAGAATTGCATAAAAATTGCGAGTTCTAAGCCTTGCATGAGAGCGATCTCCAGTTAGCGTACTTAAGGTTGAAGGGTTGATCTGTGAATAGTTTAGGCGCGTAATGTAAGGGACAAACTCAATTTACGCGAATGAAAAAAACTAACTTGAAATGGGTGATTCTTTTTAGAAAAACTAATTGAATCTCACTTTTGTTTTAAGCCTGTTGCAAGCTAGCTGGTAGTGTTTCATTTTGTAATTTATTATTGAGTAACTGTTAACCGACGCACGAAATTAATAAAAATTATGTCAGAATCTAGCCCGTACAACGCTATGGATATACTCTCAGTAGCACGAATATAGCTGTATACATGTAATTTAACGGACTAAAAATGAAACTTTTTTACAGTTTATTACGCTATGTAGAAAAAAGTTGTCTGTTTGCTTGTTTTTTGCGCGAACGAAAATTGTGAGTTTAATCTATATAAATCATGCTCTTAAGTTCATTTTTGCGATTGCCTTACTACTTTCTGGTTAATTCTTTTTGGGTAACTGATCTGGGTCAATTTTTTTCACACAGTGAAATAATATACTCAGCCCTGAAAGCAATTTACTAAGAACGCTGGTGTTTAAGGTTAACGGCAAGCAGCGAATTTAATAAAAAGTTTTTAATATTTATTATTTTAGGAGATCCACCATGCCTGTAACTAACTTAGCGGAACTTGATGCTCTAGTAGCTCGCGTTAAAGCAGCACAAGAAGAGTTTGCAACATTCTCTCAAGAGAAAGTAGACGCAATCTTCCGCGCAGCTTCTCTTGCTGCTAACCACGCTCGTATTCCACTTGCTCAACAAGCAGTTGCTGAATCTGGAATGGGTATTGTTGAAGATAAGGTTATCAAAAACCACTTTGCATCTGAATTTATCTACAACAAATACAAAGACGAAAAAACATGTGGCATCTTAGAAGAAGATGACAACCTAGGCACAATGACTATCGCTGAGCCTGTAGGTATCATCTGTGGTATCGTTCCAACAACGAACCCAACTTCTACAGCAATCTTCAAATCTCTAATTTCTCTTAAGACACGTAACGGCATCATCTTCTCGCCACACCCACGTGCAAAGAACTCAACTAACGACGCAGCGAAACTAGTTCTAGACGCAGCTGTTGCAGCTGGTGCTCCAAGAGACATCATCGGTTGGATCGACCAACCATCTGTAGAGCTTTCTAACGCGCTTATGAAGCACGACGGTATCGCACTTATCCTTGCTACTGGTGGTCCAGGCATGGTTAAAGCAGCATACTCTTCTGGTAAGCCTGCTATCGGTGTTGGTGCTGGTAACGTTCCTGTCGTTATCGATGAAACAGCTGACATCAAACGTGCTGTAGCATCTATCCTTATGTCTAAGACTTTCGATAACGGCGTAGTATGTGCTTCTGAGCAAGCTGCAATCGTAGTTAGCGAAGTATATGACGAAGTTAAAGAGCGTTTCGCTTCTCACAAAGCTCACGTTCTATCTAAAGCTGACGCTGATAAAGTACGTAAAGTTCTGCTTATCGACGGCAACCTAAACGCTAAAATCGTAGGTCAACCTGCTCCAGCAATCGCTGAAATGGCTGGTGTTAAAGTTCCTGCTGATACAAAAGTACTTGTAGGTGAAGGTCTTGGTAAAGTTTCTTACGATGACGAATTCGCTCACGAGAAACTATCTCCAACTCTAGGTCTATTCCGCGCAGATGACTTCGAAGACGCAGTTGCTCAAGCGGTAACTATGGTTGAAATCGGTGGTATCGGTCACACATCTGGTCTTTACACTAACCAAGATACTAACGCAGACCGCATCCGTTACTTCGGTGACAAGATGAAGACTGCTCGTATCCTAATCAACATCCCGACTACTCACGGTGGTATCGGTGACCTGTACAACTTCAACGTTGCACCTTCTCTAACTCTAGGTTGTGGTTCATGGGGTGGTAACTCTATCTCTGAGAACGTAGGTCCTAAGCACCTTATCAACAAGAAAACTGTAGCGAAGCGAGCTGAAAACATGTTGTGGCACAAACTACCTAAGTCTATCTACTTCCGTCGTGGTAGCCTTCCAATCGCAATGAGCGACCTAGAAGGTAAGAAACGCGCATTCCTAGTAACTGACCGTTTCCTATTCAACAACGGTTACGCAGATGACGTAGTTAGCTTGCTTAAAGCACAAGGCATCGAAGTTCAAACTTTCTTCGACGTAGAAGCGGATCCAACGCTATCTGTTGTTGAGAAAGGCGCTGAAGCAATGAAGAGCTTCCAACCTGACGTAATCCTTGCTCTAGGTGGCGGTTCTCCAATGGATGCTGCTAAGATCATGTGGGTTATGTACGAGCACCCAGAAACTCACTTCGAAGAACTAGCAATGCGCTTTATGGACATCCGTAAACGTATCTACAAGTTCCCTAAAATGGGTCAAAAAGCTGAGCTTGTATGTATCACTACAACTTCAGGTACAGGTTCAGAGGTTACTCCATTCGCTGTTGTTACTGACGACAAGACTGGTGCTAAATACCCACTAGCTGATTACGAAATCACGCCAAACATGGCTATCGTTGATGCGAACCTAGTAATGAACATGCCTAAGTCTCTAACAGCGTTCGGTGGTTACGATGCAGTAACTCACGCTCTTGAAGCTTACGTATCTGTTCTAGCGAACGAGTACTCAGACGGTCAAGCTCTTCAAGCTCTTAAGATGCTTAAAGAATACCTACCATCAAGCTACAAAAATGGTGCGGCTGACCCAATAGCTCGTGAGAAAGTACACAACGCAGCAACTATCGCTGGTGTAGCATTTGCGAACGCATTCCTAGGTGTGTGTCACTCAATGGCTCACAAAATTGGTGCTGAGTTCCACCTACCACACGGTCTTGCTAACGCACTACTTATCTCAAACGTTGTACGTTACAACGCGAACGATAACCCAACTAAGCAGACTGCATTCTCTCAGTACGACCGTCCACAAGCACGTCGTCGTTACGCTGAAGTTGCTGACCACCTAGGCCTAAGCCAAGCTGGTGACCGTACAGCTCAGAAGATTGAACGTCTACTGACTTGGTTAGAAGAGCTTAAAGTTGACCTAGACATCCCACTATCTATCCAAGCTGCGGGTGTTAACGAGTCTGACTTCATCGCTAAACTAGACGAGCTAGCTGTTGAAGCGTTCGATGACCAGTGTACAGGTGCTAACCCACGTTACCCTCTAATCACTGAGCTAAAAGAAGTTCTAACAACTTCTTACTTCGGCCAACCATACGTTGAAGGCGAAACTTTCGAAGGTACTACAGTTATCCTTAAGAAAGCAGACCAAAAGCCAGCTGAAGCGAAAGCGCCAAAAGCTAAAAAAGAAAAAGCTAACGCATAATAAGTAAGCATTAGTTTTGAGATAAGTTTTCGCTAGCACGATACTTATCTATCGGGAAAAGATGAAAGCCCCAGTCGAGAGACTGGGGCTTTTTTTATGTTTGGTTCGTTTGTAAAACGGATTGAGAGGCAATAGCTCTGCTACTTAATATGAGCTGAGCCAGTCATGTTCAATTAGAATAGGGAGTTAAACCTCTGCCGCGACAACTCGCCCACTGAAGTAGTCATTCGAGACAATGTATTCGGTTGTTCTGGTCAGCTCGTCTTGCAGCTGCGCCCAGTGACATCGGTTGAGCTTGCCATCGGAGTTATGAACGGCGGGAACAACGCCACCGACTCGAATGCCAAAGGGAGTCAGCTCTTTCGCCCAACTATGGGTAAAGCCAGTGATCATTGAGTTTGCGCTCTCTAAGCCAGACACATCGTGAAAGTCATCATGAGATATCACATTAACAATCACGCCTTCCTTATCTTCCTCTCGCAATCTCTCAGCACTGATTTGCCCAAATGCGAACAGGGTCGATGCCATCGATGAGAGATCATTAATAAAGCTGCTCACAGGCTGATCGCCAATTAGGCTAGGCATTGGGGAGCTTATCCAGTTATTGACCAGCACATCGGGTGTCGTGTTGAAGGTGGTTTGAATAAAATCATATACGCTGAGAATCGCTTGGCTGTCATTGCCTTTGAGCGTGTAGTGGTAAACAGAGTCAGAAAACCGGGCACACTGTAGATACGTCGCTTTAAGTGCTTCCGTGTCTTTATCACAAAGGATGACGGTGGCTCCAAGGTTAACAAAGTGGTTCGCAATCGCCCCCCCCAGTCGCGAGCCGGCAGATGTCACCAATATGATTGAGCTTTTTATTTCCATCCCAGTACCTAAACAAATCGTCCATGTCGGATAAGGATGGGTTAAAATTTATACAACGGGTGTGAATTGGTTCAAACTAAGGTGTGCCAATTAATAAGTTTTTATGAACTTAGTGGCACGTCACATTTTGTAGTAACTTCAAGCGGTAACCGACATCAGGTGTTTTTAGGTTGCCTAAGGCTAGTGGTTCATATCATTCGTGTGAATACTTTGAAGTGTGCGAGTTAGTCGAAGAAGAGCTATGGATAGACAGCGAAAAAGGGAAAGGTAGGTGATCGCTATACTTGAGCTTGAATTTGATACCGACGTTGCGCGGTGGTTAGCTCATTGTAGAGCGTGGCATGTGGCAAATCAGGTAAATGCTTGTTTGCGAGTTTGCGTCGGTCATGACCAGAAAGGTTTTGGTAAACCTCTTCGGGTAAGTCAGCTGTATCTTCAGGCATGAAGGCAAGCGCTTCAGGTTTCAAGTAATGGCTGAGTTTGGCGCTGGCAAGGCTAGCTTGATGAAAATGATTAGATTGCTGAGCTGAAATCTCATATGAAGACTGGTTTGAACGCAGTTGTTGAGGTTCTGCTACGCCAAATTGTTTGCGCAGGCGATCTTCATTTGTCTCTGTGATTTCAATGGTGTCAATTGGCGTGCAATCACGGACATCATTAGAAAACATAGATAACAGCAACGCGAAATCTGCACGGCGACCTTGCTCAACCGCTTGGCTGATCCCGATGCCGAACTTCAGTTCGTTGATGATTCCTGCTTTGTCTAAAGTATGTATTTGCATGTCGCCTCTCATTGGATACACCTTTAACGGCATGGAGTCGGCAAACTTTAGTGTTTAATTACAGGCAAATAGAGAATTTATGTAGGGTTGGGAAGAAGGCTATCAATAGTTCGAGAAGTAATCGCTATTGGCGGGTTTATTACGAAATGTTTAGATTTTGTGGAACACGACAGATACAAAAAAGCTCACGCCGAGGCATGAGCTTTCAATAGATAACTCGCTATAAATAGCGCAGCGTAAGCAATAATTACTTAGCTAGGTTCTCTTCTACGAAAGACCAGTTTACTAGGTTCCAGAATGCAGCCATGTAGTCAGGGCGAACATTGCGGAAATCGATGTAGTAAGCGTGTTCCCATAGGTCAACAGTTAGAAGTGGAGTAACACCTTCTTCTGTTAGAGGAGTAGCAGCGTTAGAAGTGTTAACGATGTCTAGAGAACCGTCAGCTTTCTTAACTAACCAAGTCCAAGAAGAACCGAAGTTGTTGATTGCTGAATCAGTGAATTTCGCTTTGAATTCTTCGAAAGAACCGAATGCAGCGTTGATAGCTTCTGCAACAGCGCCAGTTGGTTCGCCGCCTGCTTTAGGAGCAAGACAGTGCCAGTAGAACGTGTGGTTCCAGATTTGAGCAGCGTTATTGAAAACACCACCAGTAGAAGTCTTAACGATCTCTTCTAGTGTTTTGCCTTCAAACTCAGTACCTGGGATAAGGCCGTTTAGCTTAACAACGTAAGTGTTGTGGTGCTTACCGTGGTGGAAATCTAGCGTTTCTGCTGAGATGTGTGGTTCTAGCGCGTCTTTCGCGTAAGGAAGAGCCGGTAGTTCAAATGCCATTGCTCAATTCTCCATTGATATGAAAGAGTTAACTCTTTCGATTGCTTCCAGTGATATTATTATTCATGGCTCGCTATACTGCCAACCATGGTCAATTTGCTGACTTGCGATATAGTTTAGCAAGTTTTTACTTTATTAAAAGCTTATTTCATTACTTTTGTGTGAATTGTTAGCTTAGCTTGTTAACCGCTTTTTTTATATGGTTTTTATTCTTTTAGTTTGGGGTAGAATAAAGGCAATAAAAGCCGTAATCCATTAACGAGGAAGCAATGGAAACTATCGATAAAATCAAACAGCAAATTGAAGAAAACACTATTCTACTGTACATGAAAGGTTCTCCTAAGCTACCTAGCTGTGGTTTCTCTTCTCAAGCGTCTCAAGCTCTAATGGCATGTGGCGAAAAATTTGCTTACGTAGATATCCTACAAAACCCTGATATCCGTGCAGAGCTTCCTGCTTACGCACAGTGGCCAACTTTCCCACAACTTTGGGTTGAAGGTGAGCTAATCGGTGGTTGTGACATCATTCTTGAGATGTTCCAAAAAGGCGAACTTCAGCCAATCATCAAAGAAGCAGCGGCTAAAGTTGCTGGCGATGACGCTGAATAAGTTCTAGCCTTTGCGCTGAATAGTTAAAATGAGGGGCCTTAATCAGGCTCCTTTTTTGTTTGAATTGATCGAATCATTGACTCGATAAGGAATGAACAATGAACGTAAAACTTCATTATGTGCATGATCCAATGTGCAGCTGGTGTTGGGGTTACAAGCCAACACTTGAGTTATTGAAACAACAATTGCCTGCGAGCATTGAGTTTAACTATGTAGTGGGTGGTTTGGCCCCGGATTCTGATGAGCCAATGTCAGAAGAGATGAAAGGCAAGCTGCAAGCGATTTGGAAGCAGATCGAAGCTAAGTTGGGTACTGAGTTTAACCATGATTTTTGGACAGAGTGCCAACCTGTTCGCAGTACTTACCCTGCGTGCCGTGCCGTGATTGCTGCAGGTTTTCAAGACCACTACGAAGCGATGCTTGAAGCGATTCAACATGCTTACTACCTTCGTGCGATGTTGCCACATAGCCAAGACACATATTTGCAGTTGGCTGAAGAGCTAGGTATGAATGTTCAACAGTTTGAAAATGACCTTTCTAGCAAGTTATTGGAAAGTGAGTTAGATGACCAGCTAGGCTTTAAAGAAGCGATGGGTGTATTTTCTTACCCGACCTTAATGCTTGAAGTGAACGGCATCTTTAGTGAAGTTGAATTGGATTATCATTCAACGGAAGCGACGCTTAAGTCTATTCGCGAAATTTTAGTGAGTAATGCTCCCGCTGCGTAATTCAGCGAGAGTCATCTGTATTCGCAATGATTTCTAAGGCTTACTCATCAGAGTAAGCCTTTTTTGTTGTGCGCCGAGCA